>CAYGVA010000180.1:0-8378 GCA_964353225.1 uncultured Leptolyngbya sp. | reverse complement strand
AAGATGGCCTTCTGGATCTAGATCAAGTTCACGGCATCATGGAAATGTTGCTGAGCAACTGTGAAAATTCCTTCCCTGGTCCCGCCTACCGCATGGCGGTGCTCGATCCCCCGCCTGTCAAGATGGGCAAAAATGACAACGCTGCCGTTTCCCCTGAAGGGCAACGCCCCCAGCATGTCGCCGAATGGTTAACATCCTTTAACCGCCGCTCCATGTTTGGTGCGCTTTACTACCCCTGGATTAAAGTAGCCAATCCTCGCAACGGGGGCCGACCGCTGATGGTGCCGCCTTGTGGTCACATGATGGGCATCTGGTGTCGCACTGACCAATCTCGGGGCGTATTTAAAGCCCCTGCCAACGAAACCCCCAGAGGTGTGTTGGGGCTGGCCTACGAGACCAACATGCGCGAGCAGGAATTGCTCAACCCCATTGGCATTAACTGCATTCGCAACTTTGCCAACTACAATCGGGGCTACAAGGTTTGGGGTGCCCGCACCCTCGTCGAGCCCGACAACATTCAGTGGCGCTACATCAGTGTCCGCCGCTTGCTTAGCTACATTGAAAAGTCCATTGAGATTGGCACCCAGTGGGTGGTCTTTGAGCCCAACGACCAAGACCTCTGGGCACGGGTAACCCGTACCGTCAGTACCTTCCTCACTCGCCTGTGGCGAGAGGGGGCCTTGTTCGGAGGCTCTCCAGCAGAATCCTTCTACGTCAAGTGTGATGGGGAACTCAACACCCATGACACCATGATGATGGGTCGCCTTTATGTGGAAATCGGTGTCTGCCCCGTGCGACCGGCAGAATTCGTGATCTTCCGCATTAGCCAATGGGCACCTAACCAGTAGCCCCGCACAGTAGACGGTAATACCAAAGTGGGGGACCAGATCCTAAGGATCGCGTAAATTCCCCACTTTGGCTCCGAGTTTAGGGTTTTAATCAACGACTAACTCGGTTGTGTTGCAGTTGAGTGGATAAGGAGCAATCAACATGGCTGAGCTACAGCCAATCCCAACTAGTCGATTTTACGTAGAATTTGATGGCTTGACCGATAAAATGGTTGCCAAAGTAGGGGAAGTTAGCTTCACCGGCCAAACCGCTGGCAACGAAAAGCCTTTGGCCTCTACCAAGGGAGGCAAGACCCTATGGCAATCGACCTCCACCGGTTTTGAAGAAAACCCTAACGTCACCATCGAAACCTATCTTTGTGAAGGGGATATGGACTGGTATAACTGGCTTAAAGCCTGTATGCCGAAAAGTGAAGGAGGCGATGGGGCTTGGGCTGACAATCGCAAAAATGGTGCCATTGTTGCCTACAACTCTGCGGATGAAGAGGTGATGCGATGGGATCTAATCAACGCCTGGCCTAAGTCCTACAAAATGGCGGACTTAGATGCGACAGGTAGTGAGTTAGCCAAAGAAACCCTGGAGTTTGTTTGTGAAGCCATTGATCGGGTTGTTTAAAATTGAGAGGTTTTGAGCTATGGCTGCTGGTGAAATTCTGGCTTGTTCCAAGTTTTACTTCACTCTAGATGGCTTAGAAGAGAAGATTATCCAGAAAGTAAGTGGCATCGGAGTCACCCTAGAGGCTGGAGGCGACATGAAGTCCTACGGGGTGACCAAGGATGCAAAAAGTACCATTCAGGCAACGGTGACTGGGGTCAGTAATAGTGACATAACCGTTACGTTTGTCGGTACTGCTCAAGATGATTCTCTGATGAAGTGGTATCGGGCTTCCCATTCTGTCCCGAGTCAAGGGGGGGGCTCCTCTGAAGGGGGTGCCCGTAAAACAGGCACGATTACCTTATTTAACCAAGCTGGGGAGGCTGCTGCAGAATGGACACTGTCAGGCGTATTTCCTAAAAGCTACAAGTCTTCTGACATGGACCCGACGAAGAATGATCTCTTTACTGAAGAAATCGCCATGGGATACGAGTCCTTAGCGAGAACCAAGTAGGTGATCACGATCTACCTAACGTAAGGATCATAGGCTAAACCTAATTCGCAAGGCTAGCCTAGGGATCTATTCTTCTCTGACGTTACTTGGGATCTATCAATATGGCAGATACGAATTTGCTGGCAACCGTTGAATATTTGTCCAGCACCAAATTCTACGTCGAGCTCCATATCGATGACAGTGACGATCGAGTAGATGGCTACTTTACGGAGTGTAGTGGGCTGTCGCGGACTCAAGACGTGATTGAGCACTGTGAAGCAACCGCCCTACTTTGGGGCAGCGGGGTATTTGGCGTACCAACTGCCCGTGGCAAACTGGTGCGGACAAAAATGCCTGGGGAAGCCAAGAGCGCTAACATCACCCTAAAGCAGGGACTTTCCGTTTCTAAAGCCTTCTGGCGATGGATGAAGCAGGTGGAAGACGGTAATTGGAACGAGAAGATGCGAGACGGTGACATCACTGTTTACAACCAAGCTTCTGAGGAATCAGCCCGTTTCCGCTTTGAGCAGGCTTGGCCTGTTAAACTCAACATCACCAACTTCAGTGCTAGTGGAAACGAAATGTCAAGTGTGGAAATTGAGTTGGCAGTTCATCAGTTTTATCGGGTCATAGACTAGGTGATGCAAATGCATGGGCGACCAGCCTGGTTCGTCATAAAACAGGTTGGACCTAGCATGGAGAAGTTTATGCATGTTTTCTGAATAACCTATGGTTCAAACAGAGTTTGAATTCACCCTGCCAAAAGGTTTTTTGGATGGAGATGGCAATCTTCATCGCAAGGGGGTAATGCGGCTGGCCACAGCGATGGACGAAATTGTGCCCTTGCGCGATCCCAGGGTCAAAATGAATCCGGCCTATGCAACAGTGATTATTTTGGCTCGGGTCATTACCAAGCTAGGTGCTGTAGAACAAATTAGTCCGGCGATCGTAGAACGACTGTTTGCGAAAGATCTCGATTATCTACAGAAGTTTTATCGCCAGATTAATGAGCTGGAAGACGTTCCGGAGGGGGGTTGACTGAAACCCTGCTAGATAAAAACTTTATGAGGAGCCATAGCCTATGGGATTGGTGAGCGAGTTTGGCTTTATTCTGCCTCGAGGGTTCGTAGATGAAGCCGGGCAGGTTCATCGCCAAGGAGTCATGAGGCTGGCGACTGCCATGGACGAACTGTCGGTGGAGCGCGATCGTCAAGCCCAGCAACTTCCCAATTATGCCGTATTAGTATTGCTATCACGGGTTGTCACTCGACTGGGAAACTTGCCCTATTTATCGCCCGAGATTTTGGGCAATCTTTTCACTCAGGATGTAGCTTATTTGCGGGAATTTTATAACCGCATTAATCAGAGAAACGAAGCCCAGATTCCGACCCGTTGTCCAGCTTGTGATACAGAATTTGCTGTTGATCTCATTTTGACGGGGGAGTAAAAGGCTATCCCTCTGAACAGCTCCACGAGGAGGTAGCCTGTGTTGCCATGAATTTTCACTGGCCTTTGAGTGATATTTTGGCCCTGGAGCATCGAGATCGCCGTCGCTGGGTTACGGAGATCACCCGCGCTCGTAACGTTGACCAATAAGGTGTGGGGTTGATCCCATGGTGTTTCAACGACTGCTACAAAATCCAATTATTCGCGCCCTGAGTGGCACCGTCCTCCTCACCAGTTTTGTGTTGGCTGGGGGCGTCATTCTGATGCGGCAGGTTGGCTTCTTTCAGGAAATGGAGCTGTCCAACTATGGTCGTTTCATTCGCTGGCGACCCGACGAAGGTCCCGATCAACGCCTGCTGGTGGTCGGCATTACTGAAAATGACATCCAGAGTCGTCAGGAAGATCCGATTGAAGATGGCACTTTGGCCGATGTGCTAGAGGCTTTGCAGGCGTCTCAACCTCGGGCCATTGGTATTGATATTGGCCGAGATTTACCCCAAGGACCTCCCGAAGGTCGAGAGCGTCTGCTCGATGTGATTAATGGGGATTTCAACATTATCACCGTCTGCTTGATGAGCAGCCCTAGCTTTCCTGGTGTGCCGCCCCCAGAAGGGGTTAGTCCGGACCAGGTGGGATTTGCTGACTTTAATGTGGATGAGAAGGGCATTGTTCGCCGTGCCATGCTGTTTTCTGTGCCGGGTGAACCGCCCACCATGCCGGTCGGTCAGCATCTCTGCAATGATCCTGAACCTGAGTTTGATTTGCCGTCTCTAAGCATGATGCTGGCCCAGATCTACTTGACCGAAGCAGGGGTTGATCTGGCCGCAACGGAATCCTTAGAACTAATTTTTGGTGATACCTTAGTCCCCCCAATTTTGGGGAAGTTTGGGGGCTATAGCACCACGGAGCTTCTGCCCTATGAGGTAATGCTCAATTACCGTTCTGCCCAAAATTCGGTGGAAATTGTCGGCATTACCGATGTGCTAGAAGGTCGAGTGCCGGAGGAGATGATTCGCGATCGCGTCATCCTAATTGGCTATACCTCACTGGTGGCCAAAGATCTCTTTACGACCCCCTATTTAGCGGCCCAAGAGTATGTTCGAGAAATGGCTGGGGTTGTGGTCCATGCCCAGGCAACTAGCCAGCTCATTGCTGCAGCTCTAGATGGTCGTCCTCTGATTTGGGCCTTCCCTGAAGGATTAGAGGCACTCCTCATTTGGTTATGGGCATTTCTTGGAGGGACCCTAGCCTTCCGTCTGCGGCACATGGGTCTATTTTGGCTCGCCTTAGGGGCTACGACCGCAGTCACTTGGGGTGGGGGGTATGCGCTTTTTCTGACGGGAGCCTGGCTACCGGTGGTCCCTGCGAGCATCAGCCTAATGCTCTGTGGTGTGGCCACCACTTTTGTTAAACAGGCCAGTCGCCAGGGCTATACCCAAGCCCTATACGAGCTGATGCGGGGACAACTACAGCAGGCAGCAGATGAAGATACCGAGCAAGAAGACTATTTGAGTGCTTTGGTCCAACGGGCCAGCAGTATTCGCACCGGAGAACAGCCGAAGAAAACACAGGCGACACCCGCACTCGATCTCAATAACCCTGAAGTCCAGGCGATTTTAGCCGATGTGAAAGCCCAAGCCCAGGCCGATTTGGCCCGTGAGCGTGAGCAACAGGCAAAGCGTTCTCCTGCGGAGGAGCCGATCAATCGGCTTCCTATACGAAAGCGTAAACGGCTAGAGGCATTACTCACGCGATCTCAGCAGGTTCGCGAAGGCTTAGCGGCCTCCACCCAGATCTCTACTGATTTAGAGGAGCCTCCCCCCCCTAATTAGCCCACGCGGTTGTGCTTTCGTATCGTTCTATTGCGGTTCGACCTTCAGCCACTGTCAAATTTAAGATTGACTTCTTATTCTAGATTGAGGGGCATTCTGGGTTTATGTCGCCTCAGGCAAGCGGGTTCTCATCATTAGCGACTAATGGCAGATATTAAAGCGCTACTTCAACAGCATCTATCCCTTACCCCTCTGCAATCAGTATCGCTACCCGGTTACAGTGCGCCCGCTCAAATGCAAGATCACAGCCCCCTTGCATCTGATGGTGCTGCTGCTGAGATGGTAGATGTAGCCCGTGATATCTTGGCAGATCCTCAGGCTTTAGCCCTGTTCAGTGATCGGGTGTACGAATACTTACAGCGTGATATGAAGCTGCAACAAGAGCGCTCAGGTCGTTCTATCAGGAGGCTAAGGTAATGGATCTTGCTTCATTAATTCCCGGTGATCCCTCTAAGCTGGTCACCACAAACCACTTCTACGTAGAAATGGACGGCCTGCTGATGGCTAGCTTTAGTGAATGTTCTGGCATTGATGTCCAAATCGATAAAGATACTTACTTCGAGGGTGGTGTCAATAACCAGCAACGGATTTTTCTGAAGCAGGCCAAATTTGGTGATATCACCCTCAAACGCGGCATGACAGATGACACGACGTTTTGGGCTTGGCTTAACTCGACATTACAGGACTCAGAAGTAGCTTCCTCTTCTTCCTCTTCGTCATCATCTTCAATGATGGATAGGGCTGTGAGTGCGGCCTCAGACCATTTTCTGGGCTGCCCCAGTCCGGAGCGCCGAAACATTGGCATTATGCTCTTCAGCCAGGGCGGAACTGTTATGCAAGGGTTTTATCTGTTAGGGGCCATACCCGTTGGCTGGAAAACACCTTCATTTCAAGCCGACTCTAGTTCTGTCGCCATTGAAGAGTTGACTTTGGCTTATGAAGGCTTGCAAAAGCTGCCTCCTCTCAACCCGATCGGTGGACCTGAGACGGAAGTGAAACGGGACGATTTGGGTTACTTTGGCAGCAGCCTCAGTCTTTAAGCTATTGCTCATGCACTGAGTTGTTACCGCTTCCTCCCTTCAAATGACGGTTAAGTTAGCTCATGGTTGACCCAGCTCCAAGACCCAGCGTAAATATCCCGGATGGACTGTCTAGTCAACCTTTGAGCAGATTTCAGCCCTTAAGTGGTTTAGGGTTGCGGTTGCAGCGGTATGTGCCTTTAGGTGCCCGCCCCTTAAGGGTGTCTAAAGCTGAGCCCCTAAGAATTTCTCGGGCTGAAAGCTTCTTGCCTGTGTCGATGCCTGATCGCCCTAACGCTTCAAATTTAGTTCAACCACCCTTATTTTCTGATCCAGCAGCCCCCCCTGAAGGAGAAGACACATCCACTGTTCAGCGGCAACCCGTTGACGAAACAACAGCTGCACCAGCACCCCTCAAAGCAGGGGATATCCTGCCGCCGTCTCCTAAAAACGCATCCACTCTGCAACGGCAACCCATTGATAACGGGGCAACAGCTGAACCAGCACCCCTCAAAGCAGGGGATATCCTGCCGCCGTCTCCTAAAAACGCATCCACTCTGCAACGGCAACCCATTGATAACGGGGCAACAGCTGAACCAGCACCCCTCAAAGCAGGGGATATCCTGCCGCCGTCTCCTAAAAACAAAGGGGTGCGAGCAGCTTCAGCGCATCCAACGCCATCGTTAACTCAGTCGTCCCCAAGCCAATTCTCAACATTTGATGCTTCAATGTCGCCTTCAGACGGCAGTAACCCAGCCCCCCCAAGTGTTGATGCCACAAATGAAGTGGAACTAGGGGCGTTATCACCCCCGTTGGAGCAATCTACACCGCCTTCAGAGGTGCAAAGATCGCCTACTTCCACGCCGTTGGCATCTTCCTCCACTCCAGTTATCCCTGCACCCCCAGTTAATGGGGGGATCACTGAATCGACGCTTCAGCGATCGCGACTGTCAGAGCCTGCCTCTGACCCACCTGCAGAGATATCAGCCGAAATCACTCAGACCTCATTAGAAGAAAACGATCCCCTCTTATCCAGGCGCGCTACATCGCAATCCCTGACCGCTTCTGATGTAAATGAGACTGCAATTACTGAGCAAATCTCGCCGCCCCCCGCCAGTGCCCCGGCGGTACAACCTCAACGAGAACCCTTAGACCCCGCACAAAGTCAACCTTTAGCGTCGGCAACAGTGCCTCCAGCAGGAGGCGTCCTATCTGAACCGCCTGACAAACATTTACAGCGCACCCCAGAGCCGGAAACTGATTCTGCATCCCCTTCTCTGCTTGAGGGTAATCTGGCCGAGGTGGGTGAAACGCCAACTTCAGTTCCCTCCGTTTCAACATCGATAGAGCCAGACTCAATTCAACGAGAAGCCGATCCGAGTTTGGTCCCACAAGTTTCTGCCGATTCGTCGGCGATCATCTCACCCTCTGATGAATCTGCTAGCCCAACAGTTGAATCACCTGAAGTTGATTCTGCTCAAAGCTCGGCCACCTCCAGCATTCAACGCCGTGAAATATCGGCTGGCTCCCAGCCCGCTACCCCAGAGAGAGTTGCACCAATCATTGCGACCCCAGGGGAGGGAGTGCCAGCAGTGGCAACATCTCCCCCTAGCCAGGCGGACAGTCCTGCAGCTTCGCCAACGACACCCTCATCAGCAGAGACTGTTGTTCAAGCGCAATCTCGGGACAGTGCAGAAGTAACCCAACCCTCTGCATTAGAAGGTGCGGAGAAAGCAGAGGGGTCACTATCAACAGCTACCCCGCCAACAGATTCGCCTTCCTCTGATACACCGGTCGTGCAGCGCAAAGTAGACTCCTCTGCATCTATGTCAGTGGCTCCAGATTTAGCACCGGTCATTAATCGTGTTTCGGAAGCTGCCGTTGCCGATGTGATCTCACCGATCTCTCCAACCACTGCATTTGAGGAGAGCGGAGATACAGAAAACCAAGCCTCGGTTAACAATGCGGTTGAGGTTGCATCCAACCTGAATGAAATTGTCCCTGGTGCTTCTGCCCCTATTCAACGAAAGTCCGATGGGGACGCCCCTATTGCTGCACACAGGGGTGTGAGTGAGTCGGATAGAGCTATGCAACCTTCTCCTCTCACAGCAGCGCCTGAAGCCGTTGGTGTTCCTACGGTTGATC
>CAYGVA010000179.1:0-8423 GCA_964353225.1 uncultured Leptolyngbya sp. | reverse complement strand
TCCAGCTCCATCCACTGGCCCCGAAACTGCACCAGTGGCGCTTTGGCCTGCACCAGTTGCTGCCACTCGTCAGCGCTGACGGGGCGATCGCCAATGGCCAGTTCGTAGCGGTACTGCACCAGGGTGGTCAGAGAAAAATAGCTTTTAGAGCTGTCGCTGCCGCCAACTGATTTGCCCTGGGCCTTAAGCCGCACCTTGGCCCGTTGGCGTCCCTTCGGCGTCCACCAGGCGGGCACCACCACCCGATAGCCAGCATCCTCCAGCACCCAGGCCGACTCTTTCAGAAATTCAAAAGCGGTGTCGAGATCCACCGTAATCCCCACGGGCTGATCGGTTTCGAGGCCGCGCCAGAAACCGGGGTAAATGCGGGCGGCGGTGCCCAGGTTGATCAGCAAATGGCGCTCAAAGTCATCGCCAAAATGCTGGCGCAGGTCATCCCGCCCCCGCAACCGCCAAAAGGCGGCCAGGGCGACCCGCAAGGAGGGGTCTTGTTTGGGGGCCACATGGAACTGGATTTCCCAGGGGTCATCAGGTTGGGCCGGTTCCTGAAGCTGAAAGTAGAGATTGAAGTGGGTATCGCCTTGGCCATAATTGAGGCGATCGCGCCAAGCCTGCCACTGGCGGTAGCGTTCCAGTTGGGCGGGGGAACTACCGGGGTGTTGCAGGTCCAGGTAGAGACAGTCGTGGATCAGCGACGAATCAATTTTTTTGAGGGCTGCTTGGGATATGCCGGTAAAGGTATGGGCCACAATCTCGGTGAGTAGGCAGCTCGAAAAATGACGCAGTAGGGTGGCGCGATCGTAAAGCTGGGGAGGCTCCACCGGTTCCGCAAAGCCAGCGGTGCAGGCCAGGGGCATTTGGGGCACTTGGGACTGGATGAGGGTTGCGTAGCGATCTCCAATCCAGTCCCAACCGGCATAGATTTCAAAATCAGGTTCGGCTTTGGAGGGCGTCTTGGTTTTCTTTCTTGAGGTTTTTGAAGACTTGGCGGTCGCCTTGGCTGCCGCCGCTGCCAACTCCCGATACTTCAGGGCGGGGATGTATTGGTCTTTAAAAAAGAGTTGCTTGAGGGCTTGGCTGTAGTGGTGCCAAAACAGCAGGTCAGCGCCCATCTGCACCTCAGCCAATTGGTATTGGCAGACGAAGTGCAGATCCTTGAGCAGGCTGATTACGTTGGTGACCCCACTGCCGTGATCGACGAGGCGGTAGCAGTGGACGTGCCAGTATTGCCAGTCGAAGCGATCGGGCGGTTCGGCTTCGAGATAGTTGGACAGCTCTAGGGAAGGTAGGGGCTGCCCAGCGGCGGTGGGCAGCAGCAGATATTGAGGAGAAATCCAACGTTCCAGGATCTTCGGATTACGGGACTCTAGCCCCAATTCCTCGGTTAGGCAGGTGAGCAGGGCCGAATCGAACAGGTGGCGGGGATGGCACCCCTCAATGTTTTTGCGGCGGGTGGTCTGATCGGTTTCCACCCACAGGTAAAAGCCGCCACTTTGTACAAAGTCGGTGGCTATGTCGGGAATCCAGGTGCCATGGAGGATTTTCATGACCGGTTCAAAATGCCTCCGGTTCAAAATGCCTTAAGAGGCACTGTACCAGATTCAGATCGTGAGGCAGATGGTGCGATTTGGGGGTGGGAGAGGGGCCGTTCAAGCGATCGCCGGTGTCCGAGTGCCTGGCTGGGAAACGCTTTCATTGGCTTGCCCATCCGCCAAGGCCCCACCCGAAGGATGTTGTAAGCTGGGTAGGATTTTTTGGGAGAGGCGCTTTAGCTGTAACCGTCCCACACATCACACTGGCTGAGCGGAGTCGAAGCCAGATTTATCGAAAAAGTCCCCTTCGACTCCGCTCAGGGGACGGTTACCTTTAACGAAAGATGGAATCAAATTTCCTGACCGCAGTGTTCTTGCCCCTGGCCCTGTTCATCATCATGTTGGGCATGGGGCTTGGGCTCACGACCAAAGATTTTCAGCGGGTTTTGGTTGACCCCAAAGGGGTCATTATTGGCTTGATTGCCCAGCTGATTATGCTGCCCTTGGTGGGCTTTGTACTGGCGAGTATTTTCCCGTTGACGCCAGAGCTAGCGGTTGGGGTCGTGATCATCGCCGCCTGTCCTGGGGGACCCACCTCCAACTTGGTGACCTATTTGGCACGGGGCAATGTAGCCCTTTCCATTACCCTGACGGCGGTGAATAGCTTGATTACGGTATTGACCATCCCGTTAGTGGTGAATGGGGCAATGGGGCTATTTTTGGGAGCCGAGACTGAGCTGCAACTGCCCTTTGTGGCCACGGTGATCCAAATCGCAGTGATTACCCTGATCCCGGTGACGCTAGGGATGGTGCTGCACCATTATCGACCTAAGTTTGCGGCGACGGTGGAGAAGGGGGTGAAGTGGCTGTCATTGTTCTTCCTCTCCTTAATTATTTTTGGCTTGCTGTTGAAGGAGCGGGCCAATGTGCTGGACTTTTTGCTGCAGGTGGGCTGGGTGACCTTGGCGCTGATCATCCTCACCATGGCGCTGGGGTACGGCATCGCCACCCTCGCCCAGCTCGATCGCCCCAGTACCACGGCGATTACCGTTGAAGTGGGCATCCAAAACGGGACCCTAGCGATCGCGATCGCCAGCGCCCCGACTTTTTTGGACAACCCCACCATGGCCATCCCCGCCGCCATTTATAGCCTGCTGATGTTTATCGTCAGCGGCGGATTTGCTGGATGGGCGCGTCGGCCCCGAGAGACAGCGGCATAAGCGCCCCATTCGTTGCCCTAGGCGGCAACGGCGGTTAAACCCCGTGCCTTGAGCAGGGCGGCAGTACTCGGCTCCCGCCCTCGGAACGCCTTAAACACCTCCATGGGATGTTGGCTCCCCCCCAAGGACAGCACCGTATCCCGGAAGCGGCGACCGGTTTTAGCGATCGCCGCTTCGTCGTCTAGCCCCTCATCTTCAAAAGCCGCAAAGGCATCGGCGCTGAGCACTTCGGCCCAGAAATAGCTGTAATATCCGGCGGCGTAGCCCCCCGCAAAAATGTGGTTAAAGGCGCAGAGAAACGCATCCTCTGGCAGGGGCGGAATCACGGTGGTGGTCTTGGCGAGGCGATCGCGCACATCCCAAATCGTCTCCTGTCCCCCCGGTTGATAGCGGGAATGGAGTTCGAGATCCAGCCAGCCAAAGGACACCTGCCGCAAAATCGCCGAGCCCGTCATGAAATTGCGCGCCGCCAAAATCTTTTGGAATAGGGCATCGGGCAACGGCTCCCCCGTCTGGTAATGGCGGGCCAACTTCAGCAATGTTTCCTGGTGGTAGCACCAATTCTCCATAAACTGACTGGGCAGCTCCACCGCATCCCATTCCACATTGTTGATGCCCGCCGCCCCCGAATAGTCCACCTGGGTCAGCATATGCTGCAACCCATGGCCAAACTCATGGAAGAGGGTTTCCACCTCACCGAAGGTCATCAGACTGGGACGACCATCCACCGGTGGTGATTGGTTGCACACCAGGTACGCCACCGGCAACCGCAGATGGCTGCCCAACCGACCCCGGTTCAGACATTCATCCATCCAAGCGCCCCCCCGCTTTTGCCCAGGGCGACTATAGGGATCGAGATAGAAATGGGCGATTTCTGCCCCTGCCTCATCCGCCACTCGGAAATACTGCACATCGGCATGCCAGGTAGGAGCCGCCGCCGTCTCAGGGGAAATGGTCACCCCAAACAAGCGCTGGGCCAGGGCAAAGAGCCCCTCTAACACCTGGGGCAAAGGAAAGTAAGGCCGCAACTCCTCATCATTGAGGCCATAGGCTGTCTCCCGCAGTCGCTCCGCCCAAAAGGCAGTGTCCCACTGTTTGAGATCCGCCGCCTCCGCTGCCCCTTGCGCTAGGGCAAAAGCCTGCAAATCCGCGAGCTCTTGGGTCGCCGCCGCATAGCTGGCTTCCCGCAGCTCCTCCATGAGCTGGTCCACCGCCGCCACTGAGGGGGCCATCTTGCGGGCAATGCTGAGATCCGCGTAGCTGTCATAGCCCAGCAGGCGAGCCATTTCCTGGCGAAGGGCCAGAATGCGCTCAATAATCGGGCTATTGTCTAGGTCGCCGGAGGCGGCACGGGTGATAAAGGCGCGATAGACCTTTTCCCGCAGATCCCGGCGCTGGCTATGTTGCAAAAAGGGGCGGTATAGGGGCGCATCTAGGGTGATGCACCAGGGACCGGTTTCGGTGGTCGCCCGTTCATCGCCATCGGCTCGGGCGGTCTGGGCCGCTAAGGCTAGCAGGCTTTGGGGGAGGCCAACAATTTCATCGGCAGTGGTCAGGATCAACGTAAACGCCGCCGTGGCATCTAACACATGGTTAGAAAACTGGGTGGAGCATTCCGCCAATTCCTGCTGAATTTCGTTAAAGCGAACCTTTTCAGCACCATCTAAACCCACCCCCGAGAGGTCGGCATCACGGATCGCCGCTTCAATAATGCGCCGTTGAGCCCGATCTAAGGTTTGCCACTGGGGGCCTTGGGCAATGGCTTGGAAGCCTTCGTAGATGGGGCGGCTCTGGCCCATGCGGCTGCCAAATTGCACCAGGTCAGCCTGAATCATTTCGTAGGCGGTGCGCAGCTCAGGGCTATTTTTCACCCCCATTAGGTGGCTAATAATGCCCCAGGTCCAGCGCAGTCGCTCTTCTAACCGGGTCAGGGGCTCTACTAAGCCCGCCCAGCTCGGGTCGATGTGGGATTCGATCGCCTCTAGCTGCTGGGTCAGGGTGTGGAGTAAGTCCTTCACCCCAGGAACAATATGATCAGTTTGAATGGATTCGAAGGGGGGCAGTCCTTCACCAATTAGCAACGGATTTTTCAGGGCAGTTACACTCATATCAACCAATGACAAGGAACACCAAACATAGCGCTAGCTACTTTACTAAGGACGCCGGGGATCGCTCTGATCCGTAGCACAAAAGCAACCTAGCTCACAGTCTTGCCCTAACCGGGCCGATGACTGCTATACCTATCAGCTTAGCGATGTAGACCAAGCTCAGCGTCTATCAAAAGGGGAGGACCTGACGGGTCAGGCGACCCACCGTTTTACCCCGTATAGACGGGGCTGGGTTAATTCGCAATAAAGCAGTCTGCAACCGGCAGACGCCACCAGACGCTTGACCTAGTCTCTATCGAAGCTCAGATCTGACCGAACTTCGATGCCCCTCTCAATCACCGACGCGGTCGGCCTGCATATCTATTTGTAGCTGTAGAGTGCCCAATTTGATGGTACGGAGGGAAAGTCGAGCAAAGAGACCTAATTAAACCTACAGCTTAGGCCATTTGGCGCTTAATCAGTTGCTTAAACAATCCTGGTTCTGCGGCCAAGTCCTCAAAAAACCCCTGCTGCACCACGGTGCCGGCCTCTAAGACATAGATGCGATCGGCATTGCGAATGGTGCTCAGGCGATGGGCAATGACCACGCGGGTGATATTGAGCTGATCAAGGCTTTGGGTGACAATCTTTTGGGTGCGGTTATCGAGGGCACTGGTGGCCTCATCCAATGGTATTAAACACGGACACTCCATCTTCCAGTTGTTGGGTGCCGAGGGTGAGGCGCAGTTGCTCGCCATAGCGCTGTTCTCAGGTGGCAAAGGCCCGCTCTTCGGCCCCGGCAATGCGCAGCTTGGAAACGCCATTAATCAGCTGCACCACCAAGCCATAGCGCTGGCCCTGTATTTTGAACAGGGGTCGATATTTACGCAGCAGAAACAGGCCAGAGGTGAGGGTGCCCCCCATGATCACCGCCGCCACCAGCAGAGCAACGAGCACCAAGGATGGGCTGTAGTAAAACAGCAGGGCCAAGTTGAGCAGGGAAAACAGACCGGCAAAAATCTCTAACAGGGAGGTAGTGCCTAACGCCTAACGTCTAACGCCCCATTCCCAGCCCCCAGGGCCATGGCGGTGATGCCGGTTCTGTCTTCGGTAAAGTTCACCAGCCTGAGGAGGCGATGATCTTGGGGGCTGGCCATCATCGAAATGGTGCAGTTGGGGACGACCTTGACAATTTCCCGCTTGAAGCGGTTTAGCAGCAGGGTTTTGGTGGCATCTGGGTCAGTGACATTGGGGTCAACCACCAAGTCCCAAAGGGTGGCGTTAAATACCCCATCGCCCGTGGCCCTGACAAACCCCACCATTTGCTTTTCGCGAAAGGTCCAGGCGGCAATACAAAGCAGGGAATGGTGTAGGGCGATCGCCAGTTTGTCTACTGGTTGGACGGGCAAACCGGCCTTTTGAAACAGTTGGTTGAGGGTTGCTGGGGCGATCGCGGCCTTATCAATACTAAAAAAAACTCGGGTGGGCTTTGAGGATGAAGCGGTCGAATAGGCAGACTCATCAAGCATGATCAGCACGATTAGTAGGCCCCCAGCGCCGAAACCACGCCTCTTGATCCATCGAGGCTGATTATTGACGGTTGGGCGGTATCCCTAGGCTAAGGCTTGGGGGCAAGTCCTGTCACCTTGCCACTTCAGCAGTTGAGTTTTCCCTGAGCGAGTCATTAGGTCCGCGCTACGACGTCTAATTTAGCCATGATTTGCCCGCAGAGTCGTCCCACTATCGTAAGGATGTCCGAGATAAATCACATTTCTTGAGGCAACCAATCATGTCTGATACTAAAGCCCTTAACTGGGCTGGTCTATTTTGAGGGCCTAATGGGGCTTTCGCCCCACCAGCAGCGCCATTTCGAGCCACTTCCAATAGCAATCCACATCAATAAACCCCAACTCGCGGAACCACTGCAACTGGGTTTCCATGGCGACAAGCTGGTTGGCGGGGTCTTCTTCTTCGAGGGTGTAGCCGATCGCCGCCAAGAATCGCCCATGTAGCGCCGGGGTCGGTGAGGCCACATGCTCTAGATTGCAGAAAATCCCCCCTGGCTCTAACCGTGCAAATACTTCACTGTAGAGGGCGTACTTACGGCTATCGTCCAGATGGTGAATGGCAAAGCTAGAGACGATCGCATCAAAGCGGCCTAAATCCGGCAAGGGCTGAGACAGGTCATGGGCCACCACCGTCACCGTCACCGCTTCGGCAAACCGTGCCCGCGCTGCCGACAGCATGGTTTCTGAGAAATCAATAGCAATACCCTCGGTGTGGGGGCGATCGCACTTTAATAGGGCCATCAACCGACCATCGCCAGTGCCCAAGTCTAGGATGCGTTGAACGGTCAGGGGCACCTGGTCGAGCAGCACCGCCTCTCCCTCGGTGCGGTGGGGAATGGCATCGGCCCGAGCCAAATAGGCGAGGGCATGGCTGGCGGTGGCCCAAGTATTCATGATGACGGTAACAGCACAACAGCCGCATCCTAGCGCCCGACCCTCGGCGGCGACAACGGGCTTCGCTATGCTGAGGAACAGCCATTATCCCCGCCGCTAATGTTGAGCCAGCCGTCATGTCCCTGTGGTAGTCAGCGCCCCCCTACCGCCTGCTGTCAGCCCTATGTACAAGGGCAGGGGCAGGCCCCGACTGCCGAGGCCCTAATGAGATCGCGCTACACCGCCTACTGCCAGGGCAATATCGATTATTTGATCGCCACCCATCACCCCAGCCAACGGCAACTGAGCGATCGCGCCAGCTTGGCCCAGACCATTCAGCAGACCCATTGGCAGGGGTTGGCAATCCTCAATACCCAACAAGGACAGCCCAAAGATACGGTAGGCATGGTGGAATTTGTCGCGGCGTACCGTGCGCCGATGCCGGGGCAGCTCCATGAGCGATCGAGCTTTGTCAAAGAAAAGGGACGCTGGTTTTATCTGAAAGGGGAGATGCTACCGCCATTAACCCCAACCCGAAACCAGCCCTGCTGGTGTGGCAGCGGCCATAAATTTAAGCACTGCCATGGAAAAAGCAAGGGGAACTGAAGGTTGAATCGATCCTGAAACGGTTTAGATTGAGGCGCTCAAACTAAGCCGACCCTGCAAAACCATGCCGTTAACAAGCCTTAAGGAACGTCAACGGTAAACTGACCGGCCAGCTTAATCGTAATCGCCCCCGCCCACATGCACATACAGGTGGAACTATCGTTTAAGGCCACAAAATTATTAATTAATACCGGGGGTGTTGCTGCCCCTATAACCCAAGGGGCGATCGTCGCCGGGATGCAAGGGGCTGGTGTAAAAACCCCCAGGGCAGCGGCAGTTGTAGCAATCACCGCTGGATTTGTGGGGGCAGAGCACATTCCAAAGGGCATGATGTTCACCATCGGGGCAAAATCCATAATGGTGGCAGCATTCATACTGCTGGTCGTCACGGGCAGCCCTTTGGGAATGACGCTAAGAACACTAGGTGCAGCCCCAAAACTACACTGGAGCGTTGCCCCTTGGCATACGAGTTTCGCCATTGTCTTAAACCTCGTCTAACTTGAAACCTGGAGTTCCCCTCACCCTAAATCCCTCTCC
>CAYGVA010000178.1:5139-8551 GCA_964353225.1 uncultured Leptolyngbya sp. | reverse complement strand
GCTTTGGGCGGCTGGGGGTGCCCTTTGCCGCCGAATACTTTGGGGTGATGCCGGACATGATCACCGCCGCCAAAGGCATTACCAACGGCAACATCCCCATGGGGGCGGTGTGTGTACGCCGGGGCCTCTATGACCGGTTCATGGAGGCCACCGCCAGCGGCATTGAATTTGCCCACGGCTACACCTACTCGGGGCATCCGGTGGCCTGTGCCGCTGGCCTCGCCACCCTCGATATCTGTGAGTCAGAGGGGCTGTTTAACCGGGTCCAAACCCTCGCCGCCCCCTGGGAAGCTGCGGCCCACAGCCTGAAGGGGGCTCGCCATGTCATTGATGTGCGTAACCTGGGGCTATTAGCGGGGATTGAGCTGGAGCCCACCGAGAAGCCCGGTGCCCGAGGATTTGAGGTGTTTCTGCGCTGTTTTGAGCAGGGAGTGTTGGTGCGGGCAGCGGGGGACACCATTGTCCTGTCGCCACCACTGATTATTGAGCCATCGCAAATCGACCAGATCTTTAGCACCCTCGCCGATGCCCTAAACCAGCGCTAAGGAGATTGTCGAGGCCTAAAATACCGGCAGTCGGGCGAATGGACTGACAAAACAGCTTGCCATCCCAACCCTGCATGGGTTCAGGAGACCTGCCCCCTACCTTTAGGGTTTATTCATTTGACGGAGAAAAATCTGATAGGCCCTACGAGCCACCTCAAGCATTGCGGCGATGTTGAGTGGCTGTCACGAAATCTCTACGAAGCGTAATGAGTAAGTACATCGGTGAAACAGAGAAAAATCTGCGCCGAATTTTTGATGCCGCCGAAATCGGTGGCGCAATTTTACTGTTTGACGAGGCCGATGCGTTGCTTGGTAAGCGAAGTGAGGTTAAAGACAGCCACGATCGCCATGCCAGTATCGAAGTCAGCTACTTGTTGCAGCGCATGGAGTCTTATCAGGGTTTGGCGATTCTCACCACGAATCTAAAAGATTCCCTAGACCAAGCTTTTCTACGGAGAATTCGATTTATCGTCACCTTTCCTTTTCTGAAAGCAGGCGATCGCAGCGAAATCTGGAAACGAATTTTCCCTGAACAACTGCCCACCCAAGACTTAGATTTTCGCGTAACCGTTCCCTGAGCGGAGTCGTGGGCTTCGCCTTCCCGCAGGGAATAGGGGACTTTTTCGGGAGATCTGGCTTCGACTCCGCTCAGCCAGCGTGATGTGTGGGACGGTTACGATTTTCGCAAATTGGGTCGTCTAGATGTGACGGGTGGCAATATCCATTCCATTGCGTTGAATGCCGCTTTTATTGCTGCCGATGCGCATGAGCCCTTGATGATGCGGCATATTTTGCGGGCGACCCAAGTCGAATACATTAAGCTAAACCGCACCTTAACCTCATCGGAGATCAAGGGTTGGCTCTAAGCCCCTTGTCTATGGGTAACCGTCCCCTGAGCGGAGTCGAAGGGGACATCTTGCATAGGTTTTGGCTTCGACTTCGCTCAGCCAGCGTAGTACCAGGGACGCTTACTGTCTATGGAGAACTCAATGGTTGCCATCGGTGCGTCTTTAGAAATTAGCGGCTAAAAACTTGCCATGCAACAAAAAGAGCTAAGGAAAGGTAGCCGATTACAAAGGCCCATTCTTGCCAACTACCACTCATCATGTTGTCGTTCTGATTCCCCAGAGGCATACTAGCAGACTGCCATAATTGCCCAACTCTGCCCGCATGGTTAGGTACCCTCACCCTTCACCCAGGAGCATTTCCATATAGCTGAGTGACCGCTTGAGACCTCGCCGGTATTTGCGATAATCCACATCACAGCAAAATCCGTTACGAGCTGGCGCATCAACTGTGATTTGCTTAGGCCGCCGAACTTGAGTGGGTTTCATGGCAAAGTCCTCTTAAGGGGGCAATCAGATCGATCAAATGCGCCTCAAAAATGGGTTTTTCGGTAGATATATTTAGTATTCCCTATGGCTACGGTGTCTGGTCTCGATCAGGCGGGGGGAGACAGGAATATTTATGATTTGCCACTGCGCGACATAATTTCCAAGCGGTGAAGTTTTCTGCCGCCTGGACATTCACCCTAAAATCACCGTTTTAGATGGGTATTCTAAATCGACCCTTTAAGGTCGCACGGGATGGGTCTGTATAAATCCAACCGATGGAACAGTTGCCTCCCCTGCAAAGGGGACAGGGGTAATCCCGTTTGTCCTGAATCGGGCACATTCCTGCCGGATACTGTGAAGTGTCATATCCTGAGGACTCAAAATCTGAGTTTATGCGGGGATCACTAATTCTATGATTGCTGCCATAAACTAGGGTGCTGCGGAATTTCGATGAAATTATTACTGTTGGGCTAAAGTGAGGCAGGGTGCTTCGAGAACTTTTGCATGATTTAGCAGGAATAAATCGGCGTCAGCGCAACCGACTGACACCTCGCACTAGGCTAGATCGGGGCGAAAGGCCGAGCACAGTCCTGATTGGGTTAGAAACATCTCAAAGCATGACTTATCGTGTTGCGCTACTGACCTTAGCCTCGATCGCCATTCTAGGCTGTCCTTTGGGCAAGCGGGTCCTGGCGATAGAGGACGATTACCCATCAATGTTGGCCCAGACGCCGCAATCACTAGATCCCGCTGCAACCGAACCTGAGGCTGCACCAGAAGAGAGTGGTGACGCTAACCCAAGGAGCGCTCCCCCGCCGTCCAAAGAGATTGAAACACTCCAACAACAATTGGGTCGGCTGGGATATTACCAAGGTCCGATGGATGGCATCTTGGGCCCTGAGACGGGTGAGGCCATTTCTCTGTTTCAGCGGGATGCTGGTCTGGCAACAACGGGGCTCCCAGATCCCCTCACCTTGCAACGGCTCCAATCAACGGAAAATCCCCTGGGGATTATTCCAGATGTGTCTCAGTTGGAGACGGACAGTACTGATTCAGACGCAGCCGTTGACTCACCCGCTGCCAGCGAACCCACGGAAGTGACGGAAGCTGATGCCGCCAGTACGCCCCTGGATGGCTCGGCGGCAGAAGCCGATGCCCTATTGGAGGAAACGCCTGTCAATACGGCTGATGCTGATGCCGTTGGGGCGCAAAACGGTGGCGGATTAATTCGCTTGGCGTTGGTGGGAATGATAGTTGTCGCCATGGGAACAGCAGGGGCTGTGGCCTTTTTGTTTCTGTTCCGCCGCCCTGCCTCTAGTCCCGACCTTGATTCGGAGGTTGCCACGGGTGAAGCGACGCCAGCAGCGATGCCAGAAATGGCTGCGGCTTCAGGTTCCCTCGGTGGGATGGAAACAACGTCATTACCTGACTTCGCTGCGGCAACAACTGCCCCTTCAACTGCGGCCCCTTCAACTGCGGCCCCTTCAACTGCGGCCCCGCCAATGCCGGTGGCTGATGCCCCCCGCAATGGCC
>CAYGVA010000178.1:0-5039 GCA_964353225.1 uncultured Leptolyngbya sp. | reverse complement strand
GCCCCTTCAACTGCGGCCCCGCCAATGCCGGTGGCTGATGCCCCCCGCAATGGCCATAACCCCATTAAAGACACCTTCCCCCTGCCCCAAGCGGTTTCCCCAACTTCAGCCTTGGTGTCGGAAACGCCCACTAAGCTTGTGCCGGTCAATATTATTGATGAACTGGTTCAGGATTTACAAAGTTCGGATCCGGCCCAGCGGCGTAAGGCGATTTGGGAACTGGGGCAGCGGGGGAACTCGACGGCGGTGCAGCCTTTGACAAGGCTCATGCTAGACGCAGACTCTAAAGAGCGCAGTCTGATTTTGGCGGCGTTGGCAGAAATTAGCACTCAGACCCTAAAGCCGATGAATCGGGCTCTAGCCTTGTCTTTGCAGGATGAAAACCCTGAAGTTCGCAAAAATGCGATTCGCGATATGACCCGCATTTATGACTTGATGAGCCAAGCGGGAACGATGCTCAATCACGCGGCCAGTGATAGTGATCCGGAGGTTCGCCAAACGGCGACTTGGGCGATGGATCAACTCAACCGCATGCGGTTAAATGTCGTTAATCCTGATGCCCCTAGTCTTCAGGGCCATAGCGGTTCGGTTTCGGATCCGCATTCTCAGGATTCTTCAGCTATGGGATAGCGCGACAGTGGTGGTCTGATCATGGGTTATGGCTGTTCGTAGGCGAGCTGCCCGAGGATATAGGTGGCCTGCACGGCGCGATCGTCCCCCATCATCATCAAGGCGAAGGTGCGATCGGCTAATGCTTTGAGCGAACTGGGGGGGGCGGCGTCATTCCGAAAGGCCATTAATGGGGTTGCCCTGGGGTTGAGCACGATGAAGTCGGCGGCTTTGCCAAGGTCGAAATTGCCAATGACGTCCTCTAGGCGGAGGGCTCTGGCCCCGCCGAGGGTCGCTAAGAATAACGCTTTGAAGGGGGAGAGGTTTTGATGGCGGAGTTGTGCCACTTTGTAGGCTTCGTTGGCGGTTTGCAGCATCGAGAAGCTGGTCCCGGCCCCCACATCGGTGCCCAACCCCACTTTTACGGGGTGTTCTGTTGATTTGGCCTGTTCTAGCTTAAATAGGCCGCTGCCGAGAAAGAGATTAGAGGTGGGGCAAAAGGAGATCGCGGATTGGGCTGCTGAGAGGCGTTGAAATTCGGCATCGGTGAGCTGTACGCCATGGGCAAAGACGGCGCGATCGGTCACTAAACCGGCGCGATCATAGGCGTCGAGATAGCCCTGGCAGTGGGGAAATAAATCTTTTACCCAGGCGACTTCATCTACGTTTTCACATAAGTGAGTATGGAGATAGACATCGGGAAATTCTTGTAGCAGTTGCCCTGCCCGCTGCAGTTGCTCCTCGGTGGAGGTGATCGCAAACCGGGGGGTGACGGCATAGTGTAAGCGCCCTTTTTTATGCCATTTCTGAATGAGGGCTTTGCTGTCTTGGTAGGATGACTCTGCTGTATCGCAGACAAAGTCTGGGGCGTGGCGATCCATCATCACTTTGCCTGCAATCATGCAGAGGTGGCGGCGATCGGCCGCCTCAAAAAAAGCCTCTACAGATTGGGGAAATACAGCGGCAAAGACAAGGGCCGTGGTGGTTCCATTCCGCAATAGTTCATCCAAAAACAGGTCTGCTACTTTACGGGCATAGGCTTGATCCTTAAATTTGGCTTCCGTGGGGAAGGTGTATTGGTTCAGCCATTCCAGAAGTTGTTCGCCGTAGGCGGCAATCATGCCGGTTTGGGGATAGTGGACGTGGGTATCGATAAACCCTGGCATAATCAACCGCCCCGGATAGGCTGTAGTGGGTAGAGCGCCATACTCAGCTTGTAAATCGATAAAGGGACCTAAGGCTTTGATCTTGCCTGCTTCGAGCACCATTAAGCCATCGGCCAGATAACGGACGCTATCTTCTTCGGGGGCGTAAAAGGGATCATCGATAAAATCCAAAAATGATCCACGAATGGCCTTCAGACGGGGAGAGGCCGGTGAGGGTTCTGGGAAAGGCATTTGGGAAAATAAGGATGCGATTGTCGGTAGCTTAAACGACACCCCCCGTCACTGCGGTAAATACCGTAGTTGTTTGGTGATGGCGATCGCTGGAAACGGCCTGGGGATTTTGATGCCAGAACCCTCAAGACTATTGCACCACGAGGCGAGAGAGGGTGGTACTGGGGTAGTAGGTCCCCAAAATCTGTTGATAGGTATATCCCTGGACGGCGTAGTCCTTGGCACCGGTTTGACTCATGCCCTGACCGCCGTGGGCCTCTTGCACAATTTGGTCTGAGGCGGCATAAAGGGATTCGACGATTCCCCCTTCGTAGCTAATAAATTCTCCCGCTGTAGCAGCTACGGCAATTTGAGTATTGGTGGTTTCGAGGGCAACGCCTTTATAGGCTTGGTAGCGTTGGGTATTGTCTAGATCAAAATGATCGCTGGCCGGTCGGACATGATGGGTGAGCGCATAGGAGCGTGCTGCTACTGCCTGGGCTTTGAGGGCTTCTAGGGGCCAGTGGGGGTACATTTCGCTACCCACAACGCTGGAAAGATAGTCTCGCAACAATACGAAATTAACTGCGATCAGGGTGCCGCCATCGTTGAGAATCAGCATACGGCCTTTGTACCAGCTATCGGCCACATAGAGATAACCACCTGCCGCCGCTTCTAGCCAGACCGCCGTTGAGAGTTCGCAGCCATTAAAGTTGAGCCCTGCTCCTGTCGGTGTGGCGACTAAGCTACTTTGGGCCGGGATTTCACAACGCTGCTGACCGTTGACATCTACTAACCAGCCCTGGGTGCTTGCCCCCACCTGTAGGGAGGAGATCTGCCGTGCGATCGCCACCCGCATTTCCAAGGCGTCATCAATGACCAGGGATGCCCCTGACGCCAAGGGTTCGGGGATAGTGGGGGCCTCAGTTGGCAAAGGCTCAATGGGCTGGGCTGCGATTGCCGCTGCGGGTGTCGCCGCTGCCGATGACGCTGAAGCCATGGGCTGCAAAGCCAAGCTCACTGCCGACTGCCGTACTAAGCTGGCGCTATACCAAAGACTGTCATGCAGGGGAACCCACTGGGTAGAAGCGCCCTCTGTACCGCCTGGGCTCCAACGCCACAGCACCGCCCCAGACAGCAACAGCCCCCCAATGAACAACAAGGGCCACTGGGAGGGTGGGTTGGGGCGTTTACACCAAGCTTGAATCTGCCGTAATTCCCTTTGAAACGCCATATTAGGCAATGGATTTAACGATTCTAGGGTGAACTCAATCGATGCAGATTGAAAAATGCGCGTCTAATGTAATTTAACGCCTGTTCCGGTAAACGCCTACTGCATTGAAGGGTTAGCCGGAGCATGGCGTCACTACCGCTGACTGGCCAGACGTAAATCCAAGGTCATTGGTGCATCGGGATGAATGATCAGGGGGGGGATTTCACCGAGGGGAAATGTCTTACCCAGGGTGGTGAACCGTTCATTGATGCGAGACTGAGCTGTGGTCAGGGTTGTGGGGGCTTCGGCATAGGGGCTGCCATCGGGTTGCTGAGCGTGGTAAACGGCTCGACCCACGTCTCGTTTGTGCCAGGTATCGACCACCACCAGGGTGAGGGGGGCGTGGGGGGCCAAGGTGGGATGCTCAACTATCGCCATCGTGCGGACGCGAAACCGGACTGCGCCCACATACTCCCCAGGAATGCCGGTGGAGCGCATGGGCACGCGATGGCCATTGCATAACACCCCGTAGCGGTTGGCTAACTGCCCGGTTTCTGGGGTGTCGCCAATGGCCCCGGTGAGGCGAATCTGCAAACGCTCTAAGGTATTGTCTACCCGTCGCGCAGAGCCGCCGTTGCTAAGGTCACCGATCACCGGCCAGGGCTCTAAGGCAACCCGTAACTCCAGACTGCGGGCTGGGTTATCGGCCAGGGTGATTTTCCCGCAGCGGGGAAAGCGCCGTTCCCAAAAAGGGGTAAACCAATCGGCAGAAAAGTCATATCCGGCTTGATTTAGCGCCTGGAGGATGGTGGCAAAATCTTGTTGTAGGTAATGGGGTAGTAAGTAGCGATCGCTCAAATCCGCCCCCCACCGTTTTAGGGGCTGGGTAAACGGCGTTTGCCAAAACCAAGCGACTAAGGCTCTCACCAGCAGCATTTGGAGTAACCGTAGCTCCGGGGTTGGGGGCATCTCAAAGCTCCGGAATTCCAGGAGACCGAGTTGTAACGGCGGGTTATTGATGGGAAATAATTTATCAATGCAGAGGGCCGTGCGATGGGTATTACCGGTAATGTCAGCCAAAAAAGGACTCAGTAGCTGATCGATCAGTGCTGGAGAAGCCGCTGCCCCTGGGGCCAGACTCAGAAAAGCGACTTCCAACTCATAGAGACTGTCGTGGCGGGCCTCATCGACCCGAGGTGACTGACTGGTGGGACCAATAAACTGCCCCGCAAACAGGTAGGTCAAGCTGGGGTGATGCTGCCAATAGGTAATCAAACTCCGCAGCAGGTCGGGCCGATGAAGCAGGGGGCTGGTGGCTGGTGTGGATCCACCGATGGTGATATGGGCTCCGCCGCCAGTGCCGAGGGGGCGGCCATCTAGGCCGTATCGTTCGCAGGTCAGGCCGCAAGCAAAGGCTTCCTCATCCAAGGCGGTGTGCAGATCAACGAGTTCGTGCCAGGTGGCTACCGGGTGAATATTGACCTCTAATACCCCCGGATCTGGGGTCAGTTGAAAGCCTTGAATGCCTTGATTTAAAGGGGGTGCATAGCCCTCAATCACCACCGCCATATCCAGGGATTCGGCGGTGGCCTCAATGGCGGTCAGCAAGTCTACGAAACTGCGGGCCGAGGCGATGGGCGGCAAGAACACATGCAGTATCCCTTCGCGAGCCTCGATACAAAGTGCCAACTGAATGCTGTTGGGGGCGGCTAAGGGGGCGATCGCTTCTGGACGAATCGGGGCCTCAGTGAGTTTGGGCAGGGCTTCCGTGGCAAAGGCATCGGGCTGGGGCAGGTCCCCTAGGGGAAGTCGCATTCCCACAGGGGTTTCCCCTGGAACGA
>CAYGVA010000177.1:0-8730 GCA_964353225.1 uncultured Leptolyngbya sp. | reverse complement strand
AGTGGGCCGATGATTATGCAGGCGGTGGTGCCGGTGATGGCGGGGGATACGGTGGCCTCGTTGCAGCGGCGGATTCAGATCCAGGAGCATCGAATTTATCCAGCGGCGATCGCCCTAGCCGCCAGCCAAGCATCCACCCCCATTCGATCCCCTCAAGCTTGACGTCCCCACAGCCTTCGTTAACTGATGCACCGTTCCGGGTGCCGTTCCCGATCTCAGGAACTAAGCTAGAGAGAGCCGGGTCCTTTGAGCCCAGGAGGTATCACGATGCTCCACCCGTTAAAATTTTTACGGTCTAAAGCCAGCCAGCCCCAGGCGGCCAGCCTCAAGCTAGGGTCCCGCGCCTTTCGCCTCTGCACGGCTGGGGCCGCACTCATGACCCTTGGGGCAACAATACCGGCCCTAGAAACAACAGCACTTGCCGAAACTCTGCGTGCCGATCTGATTATTCATGTGCCGATCGTGATTCCCGGCCAGGTGATTATCGTCAATCCCCATCAGACGGTAGAACCACCGGTCACGGTACGATTTGTGGCCCAAGGAGACGAATGGGCCGTGATCAACCTAGATGGGCGTACCCTCTTTCTGGCGGGCAACACCCGCCGTAATCACACCGTCACCCTCGACCGAGGGGCCTATTACCTCGAAATCACCGGAGCCAATCGCTTTGATGTGTGGGACTCCGGGTACTTAGATGTGGGGCGCGACGATGCTAGTGTCTTGGTGATTCGGTATTCTCAGACATCCGGGGTGCAGGTGGCGGGTGATCCCTACGCTTGGCTGCCCGATTAGGCAATTGCGGGCACTGAAAGTAAGCTGCCCTGGGCGCAGAAACCGCGCCCCTACGGCGGAAACTGCGCCCCTACGAGGGTGTTATGAAGGGTAGGGGACAGGTCCCCTGACCCCATGCAGAATTGGGATGGCAGGCTGTTGCGCGACATTTCCCTTTTTGGGATACCCAAGACCATATCGCTGCTCCTGGGTCGGGAGGAGATTCAAGCGTCAGCAGGATTGACCGGTAAAGGGTTAGACCTTAGGGCCGATGGCGTTCTCAGCTTGACCGAGGCCCCATGGGAGGGCAAACCCTCGGCTTGGGTCAACACGTCTATGGCCCCAGCCACATCGTGCAGCGCTGCGGACGAATACTGAATCAAGCTTGAATGCTTCATAAAGGTTTCAGTGCTGAGGGCTGAGGCATAGCGGGCCGCTCCGGAGGTGGGCAAGGTGTGGTTGGGGCCGGCCAAATAATCGCCCACTGCCTCTGGGGTGGAATGGCCCAAGAAAATCGCCCCCGCATGGCGAACCCCGTCTAGCAGCGCCCAGGGGTCATCCACCTCTAGCTCTAGGTGCTCTGGGGCGAATTCGTTGGAAAGCTGTACCGCAATGTCTAGGGTATCGACCACGATCGCCACCCCATAGTGGGCAATGGCTTTCTCGGTCAAGGTTTGGCGAGGATGATCTTGCAGTTGCCGCACCACCTCATCGGCCACCTGCTGGGCCAGACCGCTATCTGTCGTGATTAAAATCGCTGCGGCTAAGGGGTCATGTTCGGCTTGGGCCAGTAAATCCGCCGCCACATGGATGGGGTTGGCACTGCGATCGGCAATCACCAGCACCTCAGAGGGACCCGCCAGGGAGTCGATACCGACGGTGCCAAACACCTGCTTTTTGGCCAGGGTCACGTAGATATTCCCTGGCCCCGTAATAATATCCACCGCCGGAATGGTCTCGGTGCCGTAGGCCAAAGCGGCGATCGCCTGCGCCCCGCCCACCCGATAAATCTCGCTCACCCCCGCCTCTTGGGCCGCCACCAGCACCGCTGGGTTGAGGCTGCCACCAGGACCCGGTGGGGTGACCATGACAATACGCGGCACCCCCGCCACCTTAGCGGGGATGGCATTCATTAAGACAGTGCTGGGGTAGGCCGCCCGTCCTCCCGGAATGTAAAGACCGGCCCGGTCCACCGCCGTATAACGCTTACCCAGAACCACATCCCCCTCAAAGGAGACCCAACTTTTGGGGGTGCGCTGCCGGTGAAACGCTTCAATATTTTTATGGGCTAGCCGAATTGCATCAATCAACTCCTTCGACACCTGCTGGTAAGCCGCATCCAGCTCCGCACCTCGGACCTTTAGCTGCTCAGCCGTCAGCACTTGCTGATCAAAATCCGCCGTGTATTGCAGCAGCGCACTGTCACCCTTGCGACGCACGGCCTGCAAGACTTCTTGCACCGTGGCTTCCTTGTGGAAGACCTGATCGTCATGGGTCCGGGCACAAATGCGTTGCAGCTCTGCTTGAGCCTCGGTTAGCTGATTGATAATGCGCAGCATCTGGCAGAAAACCTACTCGGTGAAATCAGAGTGGTGACCCTACGTCGCCAAAGCATGGTGAAAGGTGAAGGCTTTGGGGGGATCTTGCTATCCCGCTGTGACAAGGACACTGAATCAACACCCCTAGCTTAACGTGCTTTTTTGGCCACTGGGATCCCGATCTAGCCCCTGGGAATTGAGCTGGCATCCTCACCCTTGCCCCTGTCTTTGCCCCCTATTGCCGCCGATTCTGCGCGTTTGCCCCTGCCCGCCATGGGCCAAATAGGGGGCGATGCCTTGCCAAAAAGCAGCCCTAACCCAAAAAACCAGGGTCTTCATCGGGGGTGAGCCCCGCCAAAAACTGCTGAAAGCGCCAGAGCTGAGCCGTATGGGTCAAATTGAGCGGCAGCATCGAGATGCCTTCCAGGCGAGACTGTACCCAACCATTGCCCCATTGCCATTCATGGAAGCCATCAATCGCCCCCGCCACCAAGAGGCGAAGGCGGTGGTCAGAAACATGATCCACTTGGTGATGTAGGGCGATCGCGCCCAAATGACTGGTAAATGAGAGGCCCTGCTCTAACTGCTCTGGCAACTCTGGGGAGAGGCTTTGGGGCCAGAGCCATTGGCGAAATTGCTGGGGCTGCACCAAGCTTTTCTGGATATCCGGCGCGGCCACCGCCACTTCAATGCGAATGGCACTATCTTGAAAGGTCCCAAACATCGGTGGTAATGACTCAGTACGTTGATCGGCTCCTCAAGTATGCCAGGGGGCAGGGGCGCTTTGGCTGGGGACGCCTCGGATCGCTCTGATGTTGGGCGCAGCAGTCTGGCGGCGATAAAACTTGGACCCGTGCCAAATCTCACTACAATGGCAGGGAGATATTGCGAAATGTTTAGGACGCGGGTATGGCAGACCAATTGATTCGGGCAACGGCAGCCGATGGGGGGATTCGGATTGTCGGGGTTGTCACGACCCAGTTGGCCCAAGTGGCGCGTCAGCGCCACCACCTGTCCTATGTGGCGACGGCGGCACTGGGGCGGGCGATGTCGGCAGGGTTATTACTGGTGTCAAATATGAAGCCTGCCCAGTCTCGGGTGAATCTCCGCATCCAAGGGGATGGTCCCTTGGGGGGGCTCATGGTAGATGCCGGACTTGATGGCACGGTGCGGGGATATGTCGATCATTCCACCGTCGAAATTTTGCCTAATGACGCGGGCGGTTTGGATGTGGGGGGGGCGATCGGCAAAAACGGACAGTTGTCGGTGCTACGGGATGTCGGCCATGGCCAACCCCACGCCAGCACCGTAGAGCTGGTCTCGGGGGAAATTGGGGAGGATGTGACTTACTACCTCGCCACCTCTGAACAGACCCCCTCCGCACTGGCCGTAGGGGTGCTGATGGGGGTTGATGGGGCGGAAGCCGCCGGTGGCCTGTTGCTACAGGTGATGCCCAAGGCAGCTCGGGATGAAGCCTTAATTACCCTGTTAGAGTCACGGGTGGCCCATCTGATGGATTTTTCATCCCAGTTACGGGCTCAAAAAACGCTGCCAGAAATTTTTGAGGCGTTAGTGGGGGATCTAGGGTTAACTCTCTTGTCAGGAACGCAACCGGTCCGATTCCATTGCCCTTGTTCCCGTAGCCGCATGTTGGGGGCTTTATCGATGTTTGGCACAACAGAACTGCGCGACATGATTGAGCAAGATCATGGGGCGGAAGCCACCTGTCATTTCTGTAATGAAATCTATCAGGTCAATGAACAGGAACTCGCGCAGTTAATTCAGCAGTTACAAACCGAGGCACCCAGTTCATCTCGCTAGGTGCGAGCGTCAGCAGTATGGCGGTTACTTAAGCTTCACCCCTAAGCAGCCTCTAGCCAGTCGTAGATTTTTTCCAACTGTTCCATGGTGATCAGGCCATACTGCCACAGCACCATGGGTAAGGGTCCCGGATCTTGTTCGCAATGGCGCAGGGCCACGGCAATGGCATCGTTAGAAACAGCGAGCTCTTCCTGGAGAAACCGAATCAAGCTGGGATCACGGTTGGTCATGGTAATTGCTGTCCTGTGTGACTCGGCCCCCTTGCTTTAGGGCCTAGGGTTGTCTGCCCCAGGGCCGGACTGCTCGTTTTCTACGGTCAATTATGGATAGCCCCCGCCAGTCTAACTTAGGGGCCATTTTGAGTTGGGTTACTCGTTGACGCTGCCCCCAGACTCAGTCACTAAGGGACGGATCTCCAATGGACTGCCCACCCTGATGTCTAGCTCAGCCGCCCGCTCTCCCCGCAGTTCAATGACCGCATCTACTGCGATCGCCGCCGGGCCATAGGTGGGGCAAGGACTGGTGGTACAGGGGGGAACATTGGCCGCAATATCGACCACTACACCGTCACGGACAAAGACCATATCGAGATAAATCTCGACATTGCGCATCCAAAAACTCACGGGGCGGGGTGGATTAAAGGGAAAGAGCATCCCCCGGTTATCGGACAAGGAGGTTCGGTGCATGAGACCTAGGGCCTGTTGTTGTGGCGTTTCAGCCACTTCCAGCTCAATGACTTGTCCGCTCTCTAGCTCAACTTCCGCAGTCACCGGCAAAATTTGCCCTGGTGGAATGGCGATATTCTCAACCGGTTCCTGGGGGGTTAATAACTCGGGAGGCAGCTCCTGTGCCGAGGAAGCTGCTTCGATGGAATCTGAGGCGGTTGGGGCCGGTGAACAGCTAAGGCTACCTAAACAGAGGCACCCTAAAATCCAGATGGCAAGAGGGTGAGTCTGTCGCGATCGCCCGTCGGCTTGACACCAAGTTTGTGTTCGGTACGCCATCCCATTGCTCTCCGTTAGCTTTCCCGTAGTACGTAGCCCACGCCTCGGACCGTTTGAATCAGCCGTTTGTCATGGTCGCTATCAATTTTTAGCCGGAGATAGCGCACATACACTTCAATGACGTTGGATTCTCCCATAAAGTCATAGCCCCAGACGTTCTCTAAGATCTGTTCGCGGGTGAGGACTTCGCGGGGATGCTCCATGAGGTAGCGCAGCAGCTCAAATTCCTTCATGGTCAAGTCAATGACGCGATTGTTGCGAATGGCAGTGCGATTGCCTAAATCAAGGGTCAATTCGCCAAATCGCAGTTGCTCAGCGGCCACATCCCCAGGCTTGAGGTAGGTCTGCACGATATTTAAGAAAGACTCCGCTCGATAGGGCTTCAAACAATAGTCATCAGCCCCGGATTCTAGGCAAGCGATACGATCTTCGAGGGTGTCGCGGGCCATGCAGAGCAGAATGGGATTAAATAGCTCCGCCGATCGCAATCGTTGGCACACCGCGAGGCCAGAATCATTCCCAAGCAGACGATCCACAACAATCAGCGCTGGCTTGAGGCGTCGGGCTTGCTCTAGCCCCGCATCACTGGCCGTGGCCGTAATGACCTCATAGCCCGCTTCGATCAGATCCTGCCCCATGCGCCCTGATAGGTCGGCACTGGCCATAATCAGGAGGATCTGGGGATGGGCCGGTAGCGTGCTGCTATCCATGGATGAACCGTGGGTCAGAGAAAAATGTACCCAAGACAGTGGCCTAAAACCTGTGATTGCCGCTAATTATAGTTCGATTAGGCAGGCCCTAAGGTAACTCGACCGAGGTGGGCTTGGCGATATGGGGCAAACCCCACCCGAGTTTTTCGCGCAAGACCTTGAAAAATTCTGGATCTTGCAAGCGCAAGAAGCGGGCGGGGTAGGGTGATCGCTGGGTTTGGACGCGATCGCCCGGTAAGACATAGCACCCGGCATTGCCATCAACCACCATTACCAACGGATCGGGGTTGGCCGAGTTGATTTCCACCGATTCACTGTCGGGGAAGACCAGCCCCCGCGACGCCAGGGAATGGGGACAAATGGGAATTAATTGGGTTACGGGGACCCCAGGGGTCAGGACTGGCCCCCCTGCCGAGAGGGAGTAGGCCGTTGACCCCGTGGGGGTAGAAATGATGACCCCATCCGCCGCAATATCGACCGGAGCATGGTGCCCAACCGCCACCTCAAAGTGACACATGCTGGTCAGTGGCTCCCGGTGAATCACCATCTCGTTGAGGCAAAGGGCCTCCCAAATTAGCTGATTTTTGTGAAAGAGCCTCACCGCCAACATGGCCCGCTCTTCAATGCGGTACTGGCCTTGGAGAACGGCTTCCATGGCGTCGGGCAATTGATTCAGGTAGGTTTCTGTCAAGAAACCCATATGGCCCGTATTGACGGTTAAGAGGGGAACACCAATCGGGGCCACCTGTCGAAACGCGGAGAGCACCGTACCATCACCGCCTAAAACGACGGCAAAATCCATCTGGTCATCAAATCCGGGGGGGACCAGATTTTCCATGGGGGTATGACAGAGGGGGCGATCGGGCATGGAATAGCCCAGTAAACCCCCCTCTCCCGTGACCGGCACGACCTGATAGCCTCGCGCCTGCAGCTTTTCTTGCCAGTGTTCGGCCACTTGGCAGGCTACGGGCTTAACGTCGTTAAAGATGATGCCAACCTTAGGCACGCGCGTTTCCAGTGGGGTTAAATGCGTCAGTAGATCGGATACTCCCCAGTTGCAACCCTCATCCCATGGGGTGGGGTCCTCAGCAGAGTTGGACAATTCCGAGTCTCCCTAGGCTACCGCCTTTGTCTCCCCCTTGGCTAGACAGCGCTTGCATCCAGCAGTTCTCATACTGAGAACTGCTGCAAAAAAGATGGGTAGACCATCCTGTCTCAGGTCGTTATGGTAGCTATGAGTTAGCACGATGATGGGGGCAGTCCCCGACCACTGTTGACCATTCACACCCTGTCCCGCCGCTGTTATCTTGGTGCCCCAACCCTGCTAGATCCGTGACCCAACGCCGTTCCCTGCCCGAAACCACTGCCCATGTCCGCATTACCCATCAGTCCTGGCAGCAGGGCCGTTTAGAGGGGGAGGTGTGTGCGAATGCCTATACCTGGCAATTCCGGTGGCAGTTTCCCAAAGGGCAACTGATGATTGAGCCATCCCTAGGACGAGCCTTGATCCGAGAGCCGTTGGGGCGGTTTCTAGAGCGGTTTGACTATCAACTCGAACCGGGTGGGGATTACACCTTTACCATCCGCGCCAAGCTGTAGAGAGCTACGGAGTGGGGCTAGGGTTGATTCATTTGACAGAGAAAAGAGCCGATATATACCATGGCTCACTCCAAACATTGCGGTGATGTTGAACGGCTATAACGAAATTTCTACGAAACGATAGTCGCAAAGGCCCAGATAGTAACACTGTCCGCGAGGTCCAGGACGGCGGTGCGTCCTGGTGGTAGGCCGAAGGACGTGCGAAGCGGGGGTCTGGGGGCAACCCAAACGCCCCCAGTCGAAGCGACCCATTGTTGACCGAAATCTTCGCCTGAGCTGACCTGCTTGAGCCAAGACAATTTTCCTCTCTTTAGAGAATTAACCACTAGGGAGTGGGGGTGACTGGAGCAGCATTCGTTTAAATTAATTATCGGTCAAGCGGCTGAGATACCGCTCAATCAACAGGATCGCCACAATATCGTCAATGGGACGGGGTGGGTTGCGTAGACCCTCGGGCAACAGCCGCCGCCAGCCTTGGGGGGGATACATTTGCCAGTAGCGATCGCGCGCCTCAAGGGTGCTATACCGTTCATCCACCAAGACGATGCGGAGTTCATCTAGCTGCGCTGCCAACCGTTCTTGCCACTGTTTGGCCGTGGTTTGATCCCCCATCACCACCAGGGAAACCGGATAGCGTTGTTGCAGCGCCATCAGGGCTGCAACGGCTTCAGGGGCGGCCACAACGGCATGGTGGTAGAGGGTGCGGTCTAACCCCATCACCGCCACACCACATTTCTCACGACCCGGATCAAATCCTAAGATGACAGGCTGGGTCAGGGGGGTCACAGAAAAACTCACTCGGATTTACCAGACAAGGAACGGGCTCATAATATGGCTTGCAGGCATCGTAACGGGTATCCCCTTAATCATTGGGTTGGGGTGCTAAACGCTGACCCCCAGCCCATCTGCAATCCTGGCATTTACGCAACCCTGCGAGTACACTAAGTCGTCCTCGCGGTTATGTTGCGTTGAGGCCAAAGCAGACAAACCCTTGAGTTTTTTGACGGTTCACCCTAGCCTAGTGCCGTGAGGCCCTGCGATTGCGTTTCAACCGCCATATCTAGAGCTAAGCTGTTTTTGCACCCCGAGGAATTTGTCGTCACCCCCATCCCTTGATTCGGGCCTCTACCAAAGGCTTAAGTTTATTAGTACTATCAAATTAGTACGTCTGTTTCGTATCCCTATGGTATTCCCGGCCAGTGCACATTACGCGCGTTGAGTTGTCCCATTTTAAATCCTTTGGCGGTACGGCATCAGTGCCCCTGCTGAACGGGTTTACGGTCATCT
>CAYGVA010000176.1:0-8861 GCA_964353225.1 uncultured Leptolyngbya sp. | reverse complement strand
TGGAGATCCTGGGTCTTATACATAAAAATGAGGACTGAGCAGCAGAGGCAAAACACCCCTGTCTATTGTGGAGCGTTTCTGACCGATTGTGCGATTCCCCCCCAAAATACCCCACGAGCATCAGCATCGTTGAGGCCAGATCTAAGGTGAGATGCCATGACTTACGACCCTGCTCCCTGGGGTTCTGGTTCTATCATTAAAAGTCAACTCCGGCCACGGTAGTGGCACCCATGGGTTGCAGGGCCGATGCTTGCCCGCGCCCAGAGCTTTGCAATCATTTTGAAACCGTAAGGATCCTGTCCCTGTGCCCCCTGCTATTCCTATTCCTCGCATTATCAGTTCCCTCGTTGCGATCGCTGGCGCGTTGTTGATTGTCATGTTGGGGGGTTGGTACTTTACCTTGGCCTTTGGGGTGATTATTTTTCTGGGGCAGCGGGAAATTTTTCAATTGGTCCAGAGTAAAGGTATTTTGCCCGCCGCCAAAATTACGCTTCTAGTGAGCCAACTCCTTTTGATAGCTGCCCATATTTCCCCTGAGGTGGCGGGCGCGATCTTGCCCGTGGGCGGAACGTTTATTTGTTTTTACCTCCTGTTCCAGCCGAAGTTTGCCACCATTGCCGATGTGGCCGCCTCAATTTTGGGCTTGTTTTATGGCGGGTATTTGCCCAGTTACTGGATTCGCCTGCGGGATTTGGGCGGACCTGGCCGTTTACCCCTCGGCGGATTTTGGCCAGAGGGGATCTGGCCGATACATGCTTTGCCCACGGGACTCACTATTACCCTGCTAGCGTTTATGTGTATTTGGGCCGCTGATATTGGCGCGTATTTGGTCGGTCGTTATTTTGGGCGAACCCCCCTTTCCAATATCAGCCCTAAGAAAACCGTGGAAGGTGCCCTGTTTGGGGTGCTCGGCAGCATTACCGTGGGCATGGTGGGTGCAGTGGCCTTGCAATGGCCCTACTGGCCCCTGACCGGCAGTGTGTTAGGGCTGCTCATCGGGATCACTAGCTTGCTGGGGGACCTCACGGAATCGCTGATGAAACGGGATGCCGGGGTGAAGGATTCGGGTCAACTCATCCCCGGCCATGGGGGCATTTTGGACCGCACTGACAGTTATGTGTTTACGGCCCCAGTGGTCTATTACTTTGTGACGCTACTGCCAAAATTGGCAGGGTAGCGGGCGCGTAGAACGCCATCATTTAATAGCTTGGCAGCCCACAGCTCAAGTTTCACAAGGGAATACCTTCCTTAGCAACATTACGAATCAGGGCGGAATCCTGGGCACGGTAGCGATCGCTAGAAATAAAGATATTGCAGATCACAACACTATGTTCCAAACACAGTGCTGCTACAAATTCACCTGTGCGCTCAATTTCTGTCCATGCATCAACGTCACCTGAAAGAACCACCATGACATCAATGTCGGAGTCAGATGTGGCTTCTTGACGGGCTTGAGAGCCAAACAACATCAGGCGCTCTAATCGAGGACGATAAAGCGTGGTGAAGTACTGTCGGAGGCGATCAAGAATTTGAGGGAGATGGGGGTGCTGCATGGTGTGCTTTGATGAGCGATGGTTGCCACGAGCAGTTTTGCTGCGAGTGTATACCAAGTCGCTGCAGCCGCCTTGGCTAGGGCGACTTGGGTGATGAAGTTGGTGCTACGTGTCAGCGCCATGGCTGTGTGAATAGATGGCCCTTCCCCCTTAACACTATCAATCCAACCCAAAGGGTTCCAGTTTAACGATTGGGTTTGGCTTGCTAAGCCGTTCTCTATACGCGATAGCCCCTCGGGGTGATCAGCTTGCCCGCGTAAAGCTGGGTACTGCGGTTGCCAATCAACACCGTCGTGAGCATGTCGATGGGATGGTTGAGCATCTCCTGCACTGTGGTCACAATGATGCGCTCGTCAGGTCGGTAGGCAGCCCGCACCAGGGCCACGGGGGTTGTGGCGGGGCGGTGTTGGGCAAAAATCTGTTGGGCGATCGCAATTTGTTCCGTCCGCTGTTGGGACTTGGGGTTGTAGAGAGCCACCACGAAATCTGCTTCTGCCGCCGCGTTTAAGCGTTTTTCAATCACGGGCCAGGGGGTGAGCAAGTCACTCAGACTGATGGCGCAAAAGTCATGCATCAGCGGTGCCCCCACCCGCGCTGCCGCCGATTGTAGGGCCGAGATGCCTGGGATGCCTTCCACCGTTGGGCTATGGCCGTCCCATTCCTGGGCCTGTAGGGTTTCGAGGACGAGACCAGCCATGGCGTAGATGCCGCAGTCCCCGGACGAGATCACGGCGACCGAGAGGCCCCACCGGGCTAGCTTAATGGCCCGCTCGGCCCGTTGCTGTTCTTGGGTAATGGGCATGGCTTCAATGATTTGGCCCGGTCGTAATAGGGGTCGGATTAAATCCATATATAGGCGATAGCCCACGACGGCATCCGCTTGGGTGATGGCGGCTTTGGCGGCTGGGGTGATTTGGTCTAAGTTGCCAGGACCGGTACCCACCAGCCACAGATGGCCAGGGCGACCGGTATACTCCTGTTCCGCTTCAGCGATGGCCAAGGTGACGGCCCCGGCATAGTCAGGATGGCGGATCACCTGTTTTGGCACCCTTAAGATTCCAGGGGTTTCGCTGGCAGAGGCGGCGGCGATCGCCGCCGCTTCTGCCACGCTGGGGGTTCCCACCGCCTCTGCCACGACCGATGAGGGATTCGGGACGGGAATAGCCTGGAGTGCCTCAGCGCTAAAGCAACGCAAGGGCCAACCATGGTCTTGGCAGAGCTGCACAAGACCGACTTCATCGGCCTTCAGATCGAGGCTGGCGAGACCCGCGATCGCCCCCAACGCCAGATGATGGGCTTGACATACCTGGGTCAGTGCCAGCGCCATCAGCGCTTGGTCGGTGCCCCGCTCACAACCCAGCCCCACCCACAGCACGCGGGGGTGCCACTGCACTTTTGGCAGGTCCGCTTCGGGGGAAAAGTGCCGCTGGATCGGGCTAATCCAGATTCGGGCCTGGGGTTTGGGCCACGTTGCCGCTTCAGCAACCTCTGGCCACCCCCATTGGATAGCATGGGTGGAGGGCCAGTGCTTTTGCCACAAATCCGTCCCCGCCTCTTGAATAACCTGCACCGGCTGACTGGCCGCCATGGCGCTGCTGACCCCCGTCCAGTCACCACTCCCTTTGCTCCAGCCAAAGGGCTGGCCCAGCATGTCAATGCCGGGTCGGCCTTGATGGTTCGCCGCTCCGGTCAGGATGGGGGTGCTGCCTAAATGGTGGGCGACTTGTTGGGCAAGGCGATCGGCTCCGCCCTGGTGCCCTCCACAAAGACTAATCACAAATTTTCCCGATTCATCCACGACAACAACGGCGGGGTCAGTCGCCTTGTCTTGCAACAGCGGCGCGATCAAACGGACGACAGCCCCGGTGGCCAGGGCAAAAATGAGTTGGTCGTAGGTTTGCCAGTACTGGGGCAACGCCTCCCGCAAGGACCCCTGGTAGAGAAGGGGCTGAAGACCGATGGCGGAGGATGAATCGACTTCGGTCTGGAGCTTTGCGGGAATGAGCAGGGGCGATTGGTTGCCCGTACAGAACGGAATCAGGGTTTGGAGGGCGGTGGGTGTGGTCGCGATCGCCACGACAGCAGCACATGGAGCAGAGGATTGAATCATGGAGAAGGGCTGTGACCCAATGGTGCAGAAGCCCCATTGTACGGGGGCTCAGAACACCAACGTTCAAACCATAACAAGGGTGAGGCGGTACGGAGAGGCTTGATGACGTTAGGGAGGCTAGCAATCTGCTGGTGGATTTGGCGATAGAAGTGGGGAGCGGGCCACCTCACCTGATCTCGGCTCATTGCCCGACTGTCTGGATTGACAACCGCCACAACCTATCCCAGACAAAGCCCCCGCAGAGTTGTCAGGACTGAAATTGTGCCTCTAGGGGGTAAACAAACGTCCATCTAATCCTTAAGGAAAAGCTAAGTCTGGGCTTGAGAGGGGCAACGTCGGCTTAACTTGTTAGGCGCGATTGTAATCGCAGACCAAAACAAAAAGTCGACTGTCTGGGTTGCCCTCGATTGGGTCTACCCCTCTATCTATCTAAAGAGAACCTTGACTTATGATTTCTTGGGTTATTCAGGCGGCTACCACTATTGCCATCTTGTCCGCAGCATTATCAATCTTTCTCAAGGTTTGAGTGATATTGACGCGAGGTATAGATCTCACCTTGTCAATCTTTGCTTATGATCTAGTCTTACCTTGGGGGCCTTAAGTCGCCCCAGAGATTTTCCATTCAGCTTCGGCAATCTCAGCCAATTGCACGACTTACGTCGCAGAGATGCTGGATGACCTGCTCGGCGGTAATCAATCTTTTTAAGACTACCTGACCAATGGGGCGAGGATCGTTTTCTGTGCCCGACTCAGGCTCTTGGGGGGGCTTAACCTCGACCATTAGTACTGACTCTTCGACTTGATAAAGCCATAGCGTCTCCCCTTGTTCTTGAATACAGAGGGATGATTTGATGATGTCGGGTTTGCGCTGCCATCCTGACTCATTCCAGAGCCCGCCAAATTCCCATACTCGACCGGTGGTCCAGCCATCGGAGAGAAAAAAATATTTCACCGCTACTCCACTGTGCTGTGTTCTCAGAATTATCTAATGCTGTGGCATTAATAGAGGCGTCACCATTGAAGTGACACCATGGTTTTTCGGATTGATCACCTGGTGATGACGGTGCAGATCTTGATTGGACCTACCACTTTTATGGGGCTGTTCTGGGGATAGCCCCTGTGACCTTTGGATATGGCCGTAAAATTTTACAATTGGCCACTCAGAAAACCAACCGCCATCTTGCTAAAGCCCCATTCATACGCCATGACCAATGGCCCACAACGGGTTCAGTGGATCTATGCTGGTTGATCGAGACCCCCATAGATACAGATACGCTCCCAATTGCTAACCCCCAATATTCTGCTAGTGACGGGTCTAGGGCGACGGACCGGGGCAATGGGCCAACCGTCTCTCTTTACTTAAGGGAGGCGGTTGGTCACCTCATCGGGTTATTTAACGCCATTAGTGAAGGGCGTAGACTTGACCATTGATGAGGAGTCGGGTGATTCCCTTTGCCTGGAGATAGGGTTGGGTTTTGGGGATGATGCTACCATCTGGAATCTTGATGACCCGTTGGTTACGCCGGGAGAAGCGCCGGGCAATTCGATGATTCTCAAAGATGGGCAGCGTCCGCGCCTGCTCCTCTTCCTTCGGAATTTGCCCCAGGTCAGAGAAATCTCGCAGGGGGCAGGTGATCAGTTCTGCCAAACGATCGACGACGAGGTAACAGGTTCTTTGGAAACTGGCCTGGTCGAAGGGCAGAATTTCAAGCCGCTCTTGCCGGGGAGAAGATTGAGTGGTGACTGTATTATCCCAATCCTCTTCCTCTTCCTCCTCGTCATTTTCTAGATCGTCTTCATCGCCATAATCTTCATCGGTATCGATACCGTCGACACTATTTAAGTCGTCAGATCCCTCTTCATCCCAAGCGGTGAGGGGCACCTTTTCAGACTCATCCTCCTCATCCTCATCCAAAGCTGACGCACTAACGATGGGCTGTTCTGGCTGGGATCGAGTCGGCAGTGTGGGCACATTTTGCGGGGCTTGATCGCCCTCTGGGGCCGCAACATTTGCGCTGCTGCGCCGCCGCCGAATCGGCGCTGCGGGGGAGGACGTCCCTACAGAGATATCGGTAGGGGGTTCTGTTTCTTCGGGGGCTGGGATAACAGTCTTGATGACTGTCTTTGGTTTCGGCAGAGATTTATCCTCGGCTACCGGTGGGGTTTCCGTTGCCGGAGAAATAATCGTTTTCGGTTTTGGTAGGTCTTTGACTGCCACTGCCGGTTCACTGGCTGGGACTTTGGGAACGGTCACTGCAGCAGTGGCACCACTCCGCTTTTGCTGAATGAGTTGGCTATACTCATCTGCGGGCAAGTTTTGCTTCAGCACGCGACTAATGGTGCTATTGCTAACGCCGTAACGCTCCGCCAGGGTTGAGGTGGTCTCCTCTGGCTGACGATACAGATCCAGGATGATTTGTTTGTCAGCGTCTGAGAGTTTGCTAGATGCCATGCCGTTGCGGAGGGTTGTCTGCGAAAGGGTTCATTAATCTTACTGCCTACTCTATGCCCGACGTCGCCGGGACGATCGCCGTGATCGCTTCGAAATGCCATGTTCAACCACAGCTCCAAGGCCAAAAAACAGGGCTGAAAAGGTCCAAAACACTTCCCATAGCGCCCCTTCTTGGTAACTGTCTCCCACCACTGCAAAACTCATATCGGCGATATAGAGACAAAATGCGGCGATCGCAATAAGTTTCCATGATTGTGAAAACCGTCCACCCCAAAAGGCTGCCAGCAAAATGGTCGCAACCACAATCAGCAAACAATCCCCGATCACATAGATAAAAGCGACGATGCCTTCAAAGGGCTCCATCGCAGCATCTAGCTGGACCACCCACCCCGGCGCAGTGGACGATGCGGGGGCCTCAGCCGCCTCAACGGCAGGGGGGGGCGTCTCAGTGGTTGTTGAAGCGGTTGCTTCAAGGGGGGTAGAGGCCTCAGGGGCGACAGCTTCAATCGGGGTAGAGGTAATGACTTCCTCTACAGCCTCATCGGAGGCAAAGGGGCCAATGCCATTCAGGTATAGGGCTAAAACGACCCCAATGGTTCCCACCACACCAACGATGAGCCATTGGCGAGTTTCCATATTGAGGCGGCGGGGCAAGACAGCCTGTAGCATTCCGCCCGCCAAAAATACATAGGAGATTAAGTAAAAGAAGTCTCCTAGGGAAACGACCGGGTCCTTACCCCAGACATTGCCCCATAGATAAAACAGCACATTGCCCAGGGTATAGGAAAATAGGCCAGCTCCGATCCAAAGCCAAACCCCCCGGCCACTAACGATTTGCCCACTTTGCCAGTTGCGGTAGCACATCAAGCAGGCCATCGCAAAGGCCCCTGTTTCGATCAAGGTGATGCCCACGAGATACCATTCGGGGTGGGATTGCCCTGGCTCTGGCACGCTAAAGAGCAAAAAGAACATCAATGCAAAAAGACCCCAGCCCACGCAGAGCAACACCAGCGTGGTGGTGGAGAGCAACATATCGAGCGCAGAGGATTGTTTAGTCAATGGAACGCTCCTCGCAGAGATAGACGACAGACTATACGGTACCAATCCCGTTGAATTTTGGAACTGTTATCAGCCCAAAGTATCGGGGATTTCCCTCGATCAGGCATCAAAGCTGCAATGTTAGCCCCAAACGCTCCCGAAGGTCCTGATTAGATTGGCATAGGGCTTTGAATTAAGATCAGAGTTAAACGAATCTTAAAAAATGATCCCAGGGTTATTTCCAGAGCTTGCCAGGGGGGGACTTATCTAGCCAGCCCATAAAGCCGCTGCGATCGCCAGCGGGCAAGTCTTCTAGGGCATCTAAGGCGCGCTCCGCAAAATTAGCGTTACCAAAATAATTTTTGCCCAGGCGATGCATTTCCTCTAATAGCCGCTGTAGATGCAAATCTTCCCAAGTCGGTACTTGGGTCGCTAGGGGGTCCATTGTCAATAAGGTTTTGACGGCCTTGTCAGAGGTGACCTGGGGGAAATGCCACTGGGTTAAAAATGAACCGACATCTTTTTCGAAGAGACCGGCCTGTTTGCCGCCCAAGAGATCTTCGACATCAATGTATAGGGCTTGGAGCAGTAAGAGACAACCCTGAATTAATCCCTGAGACGCAGGGGCACTACCGCCACCGTCATCCCCCTCATCTAAAGCTTCTAGCCGGACCTTACCCCAAACGCTAAACCGGTCCGGCTCTTCTAGCAGGACACAGGCTTTGCCTCGATTATCGGTTAAGTCTCGCCAGAGGGAACGGGCCTCATCTTCTTGGGAGGCGTTGAATATACTCAACAACCGAAAAGTTTGACCCTGATAAGACAGAATCGGTATCTGCTGGTCCTTCTGGGGATGTTTGATATTTTTGATATCAACATCCTGTCGCTTAAGAATGAACATGGCACTGCGGGTTAAGTCCGTAGGGTCACAGCAGGCAACTTAGAAAATTGCCTTGCTTGCTGAAGACCGTGTCCATCGTAGGTCTAACCATTTAGCAATGGGTACATTTGCCCGCTAAGCGTGGTAGACGCTGGACCTAGTAATACCCTACATCAGTCCATCGATTGGGATGCTCTGTGCAGGGTCGATCAACCTTCTTGAGGTTATGATATCCATCTAGTGGCTAGTTACCATAGCATCTCGAATAAATTACTTGTTGGCCAAAGGATTAGCCCGTGGCAAGGGTGTCTACCGTAGGAGTGATTTTCGCGATCGGGTGGGTGTTTATGGGGGCTGTCAGATAATCTGAATACAGTGAAGACCACTAGGGCCCTTAGTTCAGGGGACAGAACAACCGCCTTCTAAGCGGTCGGTCGCTGGTTCGAATCCAGCAGGGCCCGTTCACTAATATCAATACTTTCAAGGCTTTACACCTTTTGACTCGGAGAAGTGGTGGCTGTGTTATTCACCATTTTTGACCCATCGTCATCGATGATTTGGCGAATAAATGGTGATCACCTACGGTCAACTGTCACATGCTTTTAGAACTCAAGGCAGCTAACCAGCGCCTTAGGGAATTGGGGATTCGGGTCACAATCAAGTACACCGGCCAATGGCTGTATCCCAGGGCAGTCCTGCCTCCAAAGCCTGGGGGTTCCAAAATCAAACCCTATTGTCAGGAGGTGACTCTCCCCGGCCATGGTTTGCCTGCAACCGTCACAGGATGGAAGAAGGCCGAAAAGGTGGCGGCCCGTCTATGGAGCAGCG
>CAYGVA010000175.1:0-8941 GCA_964353225.1 uncultured Leptolyngbya sp. | reverse complement strand
GAGTGCGGTTGAAGTCTAGGTCGTAGTAGGTCGCAGCTTGGGCAGCGGGAGCAGCCAACACAGCGCCAGCGCTCAATACTGTCATCGCCCCTAGGCTAAAAGCTTTTTTTGAGAAGGATGTAGAGTTCATGCTGGTCAAACTGGGGATTTAAGGTCGAATTGGCTTCTAAGGAACGGCACCCGTGCGGTGGTGAACCAAAATTATGGCTCTTTCGCTTTCCTCTATACTGTGGCATCTAAACCTCGAACTGCACACCCAGCTCCCAGAGAGTTCACCTAGTCTTTAAGCAGTTCCCTTGCTGCTTCATCTGAGCTTCATATTAGGTGGTTAGTGCTATGGCCATCGTGATCGATCACACATCTGCCTAGGGCTCTGCGGCATCAATCCCTTGATTATTATAGTTTCTAGCCCCTTATGCCTACTATCCGCAATGGTACAGAAACTTATGCCATCACATACTAGCCGTAGAACCCTAAGGAGATTGCCGAGAACTGCAATACCGACTGTCGGGCGAATGGACTGACAACACAGTCTGCCATCCCAATCCCGCATGGGGTCAGGACACCTGCCCTCTACCCTTAACGAAACCCTCGTAGGGGAGCGGTTGCCGCGCCCAAAGTATGTTCATAGCCCGAAATCGCTATGGTAGTCATGGTTCTTCCTTGAATTATCATCTTCTGCCCATGGCGACTTACCTGGTGACCGGCGCAAACCGAGGCATCGGCTACGAATACTGCAAACAGCTTCAAACACGGGGCGATACCGTCATTGCGGTTTGTCGCACCTCTGCCCCTGCATTAGAGGCCCTCAATGTTCGCGTCGAAACCGACGTTGACATCACTGATGACACCGCTATCGCTAGCTTGGTCCAACGGCTACAGGGGCTTGAACTCGACGTATTGATCAACAATGCGGGCATTATTCAGCGCATCACCCTCGACAATTTAGACTTCGATAGCATTCGTCAGCAGTTTGAAATCAATGCCCTGGGACCGTTGCGCTTGACCCAAGCCTTGCTGCCCAATCTCAACGCTGGCTCCAAAATCATTCTGATGACCAGCCGCATGGGTTCCATCGATGATAATACCTCCGGCGGATCCTACGGTTATCGCATGTCTAAAGTCGCCCTTTCGATGGCGGGTAAATCTCTGGCCCATGACCTGCAACCAGACGGCATTGCCGTGGGAATCTTGCACCCCGGCTTGGTACAGACCCGCATGACGGGCTTTACCCCCCATGGCATTACCCCAGCGGAGTCTGTGCAAGGCCTTTTGGCTCGCATTGATGGGCTGACCTTAGAGAATACCGGCAGCTTCTGGCACGCTAACGGTGAAATATTGCCTTGGTAGGATTACTTAGAGCCCCAACGCTTGTAATTGGGCTTTAGCTTTCTGCAAAGACTCTTGCCATTCTTGCCGGGGGTCGCTGTCGGCGACAATACCCGCACCGACCTGTCCCCATACCGTCGCCCCGCCCTCGTCACCATTGGGCACCCATAGCAGGGTGCGAATCAAGATATTTAGATCTAAATCGCCGCGCCAATCTAAATAGCCGCAAGAGCCATAAAAGAGACTGCGGCGCACCGGCTCTAGGGCCTCGATGATTTCCATGCAGCGCACCTTGGGGCAGCCGGTGATGGTACCGCCGGGAAACAAGGCCCGAATCACGTCTATGGAGTTTAGGGACGATCGCAATTCCCCTTTAACATTACTGACCAAATGCATGACGTGACTGTAATACTCCAGGGTCATCAGCTCATCCACCTGCACCGAGCCCCAATCACACACCCGACCCAAATCATTGCGTTCTAGATCCACCAGCATGATGTGCTCCGCCCGTTCCTTGAGGTTGGCAAGCAGGGCTTGGGCCAGGGCTTGGTCAGCCTTGGGGGTGTCGCCGCGCGATCGCGTGCCTGCGATCGGCCTGGTTTCCACCCGTTGCCCTTGCACAGAGACCAATCGCTCTGGGGAGCAGCTGATCATCGCCCCCCAAGGGGTGCGCCAATAGCTGGCAAAGGGGGAGGGATTGATCGCTTGCAGTTGTCGATAGATTGCCCAACTGTCTGTGACGGTTTGGGTCGAGAATCGGAGGGATAAGTTGGCCTGGAAAATATCACCCGCCTCAATGTGGGCCTTCGCTTGCCGAACTGCGGCCTCGTATTCTGCTTGGGTGGATGCCAGCGTTAATCCTTGGGCTTGGGAACTGGTGACCGGTGGATCTTCTGCCTGCGTTAACGCCGCTTCCAGATCATCCAAATGCTTGGGGTGACTGGCCGCCAACCAAAGTTGCTGCTGCTGGTGATCCAGCAGGATAAAACTAGCGGGCTCATACCAAAACGCCACCGGAAAGGGTAGTGGATCGGAGTTGTGGGTGGGGATCTGCTCAATTTCCCAGGCGAGATCGTAGCCCAACCAGCCCAACCAACCGCCGGCAAAGGCCGGGAGGGGTTCGGGCCAAGGATGACCCTGTTCATTTAAAAGAACGAATTGGGGCTTGGGGGTGGCAAGGCGATCGCCCAGGGCAGATAGAATTTGCCCCACGGTGGGGGTCCACACCAAGGGGCCATCGCCCTGGTCTCGGGGCGGCCCGGCGCAGAGAGAATAACGGGCTAACCGTGACTGGGGCACCCCGGCGGGTAAAGGATAGGGGCTTTCGAGTAAGACTGCGATCGCGTGATGGGGATCCGCTGATAACCCCACCTTAGATTGACCATATACCGCTGCAAACACAGCCGCACCGGTTTGCCCCTGGAGGGGACGCGATCTCACATACCAAGGGGCTAGCACTTAGCCTTCTCCACCCCAGGTGAGTCTGGCCCACCATCCCAGCAGCAACAGCCCCCAGGCCAGCCAATCCCAACCCCGAAACCGCAGTTGATACCAATGGACCCGGTGGTGGCTCGGGCTGCTAAATCCCCGCACTTGCATAGCCGCAGCGGTTTGCTCGGCCCGCAGCAGTAGATTTTTTAATAACCGCTCCATCACCGCTAGCCACACCTGGGCCGCGCCCCGAAAACCCAGCTTTTTCCAGCTGATCGCACGGGTCTGTACCGAGCGAATTAAATTTTGGATTTCTTCTAGCACTAGGGGCATGAACCGCAGGGCAAGGGTCACAGTCAAGACAATTTCTGTGACCGGCAGCCGCAACCCCCTTAGGGGTTTCATCAGGGCCTCTAGGGCAACGGTAATTTCTTCGGGGGCGGTGGTTAGCAAAAATAGATTGGTGCCGTAAATCAAGGTAAAAAACAGCGTGCTGATGCGAATTCCCAGTTCTAGGGACTGCTGGGTGATCTTGAGCGGCCCCTGATCAACCAGCACGTAGTGATAGGCGGTGGGGGGTGGTTGCTGCAGCGCTTCGCCAAAGGGATCGGGGCTGGGGGTAATCTGCTGGATATCTGCCACCGTGGGTAAACGGGGCTGATAGCGGATGGCCAGACCATCGGGAAGCACCAGGGTCAGCGCCAGCATAATGGTGCAGAGAAACAGCAAAATCCCCATTTGCTGCCGCCATACCCGCAAGGGGATCAGCGCTGAGATTGTCAGCAGAATCAATGCCGCGACCACCCCAAATCGCCACCAGGGATTAGCCAAAATCGGCGTCACCAATAGGCTCACCAGCCAAGCTAACTTGACACGGGCATCCAGACGATGGAGCCAGGTTTCCGGTTCTTCTAAATAGAGGCCGATGGGAAGGGTCTTGAGCAGATCCATGCGGTTTAGGGGCAGATAAGACGTTGCCGAGAAACAGCGTAACGCTTCCAGGGGCTTGGCCATGCCAAACCCCCACGGAAGTCAGCATGGCACCTGAGGGGTGATGGGGCGTAACGCTTTAAACCTTGGTGGCCCGGTTGGCGCTACCGCGTTCTAACTCGCGCATTTTTTTGCCCCGCCATAGCAACCGAATCGGACTGCCTTCAAACCCTAGGTTTTGACGAAACTGGCCTTCGATATAACGGCGATAATTGTCACCAAAGAGTTTCGGGTCATTAACGAAGAGGGCAAAGGTGGGGGGGCTGGCACTGACTTGGGTGCCGTAGTAAATCCGTCCTTGCCGCCCTTGGCGGGTGGTGGGGGGGCTGTGCCAGCGGGCCGCATCTTCTAAGACTTCATTCACAACGGAGGTAGACACCCGGCGGCGGTGTTCGGCCACTGCCGCATCCACCAAGTCCAAAATTTTAGGGACCCGCTGGCCGGTGAGGGCACTGACATAAATCCGTTGAGCCCACTCCATAAAGTAGAGCTTGCCGTTGAGGGTGCGATCGTAGTCATAAATGGTGTGGGAGTCTTTTTCCACTGCGTCCCACTTATTCACAACAACAATGCAGGCACGGCCATCATCTTCGACCCGACCCGCCAGCTTTTGATCTTGATCCGTGACCCCGTCTACGGCGTCGATGACCAATAAAACGACATCGGAGCGGCGAATCGCCTTAAAGGAGCGGTTAATGCTGAAAAATTCAGGGCCGTAGTCCACCTGCTTTTTCTTGCGGATCCCGGCGGTATCCACCAGGCGGTAGCATTGCTCCCCACGGGTCACCACCATATCGATGGCATCACGGGTGGTACCAGACACGGGGCTGACGATCGCCCGCGATTCGCCCACAAAGCTATTGAGCAGACTGGATTTGCCCACATTAGGACGCCCCACGATCGCCACCTTGACCTCGTCGGGCTCATTGGACTGATCGACAGGGACTAAATGTTCTACGAGGTCATCTAACATTTCCCCGGTGCCATTGCCGTGGATGCCCGAGACCGGATACGGTTCCCCCAAGCCCAGCTCCCAAAACTGGGCTGCCTGGGTCAGACCCTCATTGAGGGACTCGCATTTATTTACCGCCAGCACCGTCGGTACGGGGTGCCGCCGCAACCATTGGGCAATTTCCAAATCGCCTGCGGTGGGGCCTTCTTGGCCATCAACCACCATAATGGCGGCGCTGGCCTCCGCTAGGGCCGTGAGGGCCTGTTCGCGGATGTAGGGCAAAAATTCGGTGTCGTCATCAAAGACCAAGCCGCCGGTATCGACCACCATAAAGTCGCGATCACGCCAAAAGGCGGGCTGGTACGTGCGATCGCGGGTGATGCCGGGTTGGTCAAAGACAATGGCATCTCGGCCCCCGGCCAAGCGATTTACCAGGGTTGATTTACCCACATTGGGTCGGCCAATAATGGCAACAATCGGGAGGGGCATGCCGAGAACCTAAAAGAGCATTCCTCCATACTAACGGTTTCTTTATAAAGCGCCCTTGAGTTGGGCCTTCGCATCCCGTCGTAACTGGGCGGCAATGCGAAATAATTCTTGCCCCATGTGCAAATAATTAGCGTCATAGCAGTAGGTGTAACGCTCCATCTCTTCGATACCATCTTCTAATTGATGGAGACAGTGATAGAGGGTCGCGGCGATATGAGCGGCATTACCGGGGTTGGGGCAGGCTTGAAACTTGGCCTGGGCCTGGGCCAGCAAATCCTGACAGTCTTCTAAATAGCCCTGAAAGTCCTCCATTAACTCATCGTCAAAAGGATCAGCGGAGAGGGCACGGATCTGGCTTTTGAGGGGGCTCAAGATCTTGGCCATGTAGCGATCTACAGGGTTATAAACCTGACGAAGCCAATAGCCCAAGGCGGTATCGGCGGATTGGGTGGCTTGGCGACGCTGACGATAGTGCCGCTGACTATAGACGGTGCGTTCGTTGCGTTCACGCAGCTCTTGCTCGGATCTAAATCCAGCTTGTTGGACTCGGCGCTGGCGATCATAGTCGGAGCGCAGTTGTGGATCACCCAAAACTTCATAGGCTGCATTCAGGAGGGTGATGCGATCGTGGCTGGCCCCGTGGTTTTGACTATCGGGATGGAGCTGCTTGGCTAAGCGGCGATAGGCTTGTTTGATTTCAGATTGGGTGGCGGTTTCTCGGATCTCAAGGATTTGGTAGGGATTGCGATCTGGGCTCAAGGACATGGGGCTCAGGGAATGCAAAAACTGACCGGGATATCGGCCCGCTGTTTAGCTCAGGGCTGTTTCCCTAATCACCATACCCGGAATTGATTGGGAAGGGGTTTTGCCGGTGCGGTCCTCCGTTAAAGACCCACCCCCTGCAACAATGTAACCGTCCCCTGAGCGGAGTCGAAGGGGACATTCTGGCTAGGTTTTGGCTTCGACTTCGCTCAGCCAGCATAGTCTCTGGGACGGTTACGCAACAATTTAGATAGACTTTGCCCTGTCAATGCATGCAGAGATGCCCCGCCCTATGGTTTTGCAATTTGGTCGAGATATCTGCGGCGACTTTGCCCAAGCCCAGCAGCGGGAATGGTTGATCACCAATGGCGTTGGGGGGTATGGCTGTGGCACGATCGCGGGTCTCCTCACCCGCCACTACCACGGTTTGTTGATTGCTGCCCTCAAACCTCCCCTTGGGCGCACCCTGCTGTTTACCAAGGTGGATGAAACCCTCCACAACGGCGATGACCGGTATCGATTGGGGTGCGATGCCTGGGCCTCTGGCACCGTCACCGGCCAGGGTTACCGCCACCTCGAACGTTTCCACCTTGAAGGCACGACCCCGGTCTGGACCTATGCCCTCGGGGCCGCCCGCCTCGAAAAACGGGTATGGATGGAACCCGGTGCCAATACCACCTATGTGCACTACCACCTGGCCAGGGGGATTGCACCGCTAACCCTTAGCATCAAAGGCTTTGCCAATTACCGTGACCATCACCACAGCACCCACGCCGACAACTGGCAGATGCAGATTGAGGCCGTTACCGACGGTCTGACAATCAGGGCTTTTGAGGACGCCACCCCAATCCATTGGTGGGTCGAGGGCGGCACCCTCACCCCTGCCCACACCTGGTACCAGGGCTACCACCTAGCCGTAGAGCACTATCGCGGTATCGATGCCACGGACGATCACTTACATGTGGGGACCGTTCATGCCATCCTCGAGCCAGGGAGATCTCTCACCCTAGTCGTCAGTACAGACGCAACGGCAAATCATAATGGTGCACAGGCCCTAAAGCGGCGATATGACTACGAGCGATCGCGCCTACCCGCCTCCGCTTTCTCCCCCAGCCCCAACGTGCCGCTGCCCCCACTCTCCGCCCTCGCCCAACTGCACCTTGCCGCCGATCAATTCATCGTCGATCGCACCGTTGCAGGCACACCGGGCAAAACCATCATTGCGGGCTATCCCTGGTTTGGGGACTGGGGACGAGACACGATGATTGCCCTGCCAGGGCTCACCCTGGCCACCGGTCGCCCCGAAGTGGCTCGCCCGATTTTGCTTACCTTTGCCCGCTACCTCGATCAGGGCATGTTGCCCAACCTGTTCCCCGAAGCCGGACAAACCCCGGAATACAACAGCGTCGATGCCATCCTCTGGTACTTTGAGGCCATTCGCGCTTACTGGGTCAACACCAAAGACCAAGCCCTATTGGCAGAACTGTTTCCGGTACTAGAGGCGGTGATTCAATGGCACCAACAGGGCACCCGCCATCAAATCCACCTGGATACCGATGGGCTGCTCTATGCCGGAGAAGCGGGTGTGCAACTCACCTGGATGGATGCCAAGGTGGGGGATTGGGTCGTCACGCCTCGAATTGGCAAACCGGTGGAGGTGAATGCCCTCTGGTACAACGCCCTCATCACCATGGGCAAATTTGCCCAAGTGCTGGGGAAGACGAACGCGCCCTACCCACAACTGGCCGAGCAGGCCCGCCAGGGGTTTCAGCGCTTCTGGGATGCCAAGCAGGGGTATTGCTACGACGTGCTGGACGGTCCCGATGGCAATGATGCGGCCCTGCGGCCCAATCAAATTTTGGCCGCATCTCTGCCCGCCAGTCCGTTATCGGCCCTTCAGCAAAAAGCGGTGGTGGATTTAGTAGCCCAACGGTTGCTGACCTCCCACGGCTTGCGCTCCCTCGACCGGGATCACCCCGATTACGTCGGTCACTATGGCGGTGATCCGTTGCAGCGGGACGGTAGCTATCATCAGGGCACGGTCTGGGGCTGGCTAATTGGCCCCTTTGTGCAAGCCCATTGGCGGGTGTACAAAGATGCCGCTGCGGTTGAGCAGTTTTTGCAGCCCCTGATGGCCCATCTCGGGTCAGGTTGTGTGGGTAATCTGAATGAGATTTTTGACGGGGAAGCGCCCTTTGTTCCCCGAGGGGCCTTTGCCCAAGCTTGGACCGTGGCGATGGGGTTGGAGGGGTTGCAGATTATCGATAAACCCCATCAAAAAAGGATTCACGGCTAAATAACATTCCGGTCATTGAGCCAAACCCCGGCGATCGATGCGCTATTTGACCACACCTCCCAAGGCGATGTCGGGCAATGGGCATACCAGGGTAGGGGGCAGGTCGCCTGACCCCATACAAAATTGGGATGTCAGGTTGTTTTGTCAGGCCATTCGCCCTACAGCCGGTATTTTAGTTCTCGGTAATCTCCCAAAGGCCGTCCAGCACTTTATCTGTGTACGGTTTCCCGCTCTTGGTAACGACTTTGGATCAGCTCTAGCCCTAACTGCAACGCATCTAAGCGGGTAATCGCAAAGGAACCCTGGGAGAGAATTTTTAAGATATCTAGCCGTTGCAGACGATCTTCCACTCGGCCATGGGCACCCACGACAAACACATCCCGACGTTTGTCCCTAGCCTCCTTCACCATATTCTCGATGGCGAGGGAGGCGGTGACCCCGATCAAGGGCACATCGGTCAGATCCAAAATCAACGCATCGTAATTGCCGACAATCGATAACCGTTGAGAGATCCCTTTAGCCGCGCCAAAGCTCATCGGCCCCCCCAAGTGGAACAATAAAATTCGACCCTTGGCCTCCCTCAATAGCTCTTTTTCTTCAGGACCCAACAATCGGCTCTCATCAGGGTTATCAATCTTGACCATGCCTTCGAGTTGCAGCTCCGTCAGGTGCTTCACCGTTAGGAGGTTGGC
>CAYGVA010000174.1:0-8941 GCA_964353225.1 uncultured Leptolyngbya sp. | reverse complement strand
ATCCATGACTGGCGAAACCAACCTCGCAGCTTTGCTGCGCCACATGACCCCCCACCTCCATCCCGAAACCTTCGTCTTCTGCACCCTACCCCCCCAAACCGCCACCAATCTGCCCTTCCAGCCCCGCTGCACCTTCCAAGAAACCGAAGGCACCACCCTACTCGTCACCCAAACGGAAGCCGAGGCCCACCACTGGCCCTACACCTACGAATGCCGTCAAATCACCCTTAAGATCCACTCCAGCCTGGAGGCTGTCGGCTTCCTCGCCGCCATCACCACCGCCCTTGCGGCCCAAGGCATCAGCGTCAACCCCGTTTCTGCCTATTACCACGACCACCTGTTTGTGCCTGCCGAGCAGGCTGAGGGGGCGATCGCTTGCCTGCAAGACCTAATCGCCGCGCAAGGTTAATCCTGAACCGCCGTTCACAATAACCCCAACCTCTCTAGGGCCGATCGCGCCGCCTGCTTTTCTGCGGATTGCTTCTTGGGTCCTTGCCCCCGGCCATAGCCCTTACCCTTGACCCGCACCTCCGCCACAAACTGCTTGGCGTGGTCTGGTCCCGACTCCGCCATAATCACATAGTCCGGGACCTCCCCAACCTCAGCCAAAGCCCAGGCTTGAAACTGACTTTTGGCATTTACCAGGGGCTCATCCGTCTGCCGCTGCTTCAACGCCCAGACAAAAAACGGCTCTAGGTAGTGGCGCACCGCGTCCACATCGCCATCCAGGTCCAAAAAATAGGCCCCGATCACCGCCTCAAAGGCACTGCTCAGTAGCCGGGGGTTGCTGCGACCCTGACTGTTTTCCACACCCTTGCCCAATCGTAAATAGTGGTTGAGCCCCAGTTGCAAGGCAAACACTGAGAGCTGGGTTTTATCTACCAAGGAGGCCCGCAGTTGGGTGAGTTCCCCCTCATCGGCTTGGGGATAGTCCCGATAAAGAAATTCCCCACAGAGAAACGTCAGGATGGCATCGCCGAGAAACTCTAGGCGCTCGTTGTCTGCCCCTGGTTGCCCCTGTTCCTTGGCATAGGACTTGTGGGTGACGGCAGTGGTGAGCAGGGCCGCCTGTTCAAACGTTGGCAGTTGAAAGGACGCCCCATGTCGGCTTTCGGTGCGGCTCATGGCAATTGATCACTGGCGGTCGGTGCCCCCTGTGGGGGCAATGCTGGGCGTAGGCCCAAGTACAGTATCAACCCGAAGCAAGGTACGAGGCGCGCCACCCACAAGGCCCAGGCACTTTGCCATTGGCGACGGGCCATGTCATCTGGCACCAACCACCCCTGAAAGAGCCAAAACACCAGCAGGTCAACCCCAAAGGAATAGGTGAGGCGATCGCTGCCAAATAGCGCCACTAACCCCTGCCAGCGGGTGGCCCAGTCACTCAACCCAGGGTGACCCCAGATCGCCCAAGCCCCGACCGCTAGGATCACAGCCAAAATGCCCAGGGGTAAAATCCGCCCCTCGGCCAACCGCTCTAGCCAATTCAGCGGTGCATTGGGGGGACGGGTTTGGGGCGATCGCAGCGCCAGCCAGGGCAGATAAAACACGTTGGTCAAAAAGGCGGTGCCAATCAAAAAGGGTAGCATCGGCCAGCGTTGCCCCCGGCCATCCAGCAAAAATCCCCAGAACAGTAGCCCCCAGGCCACCACCAGGTTAAAGAGTGCTTCGAGTAACGGATTTAGCTCGGGGGCACTGGCCGGGAATAGGAGGGGTAGGACAAACCCAAAATTCAGGCTCAAGTCTAAGGCCAATCGCAGGGTGGCAGGCTCAGTATGGAGCAGAGAGGCACCGGGCGGGAAGTCGCTGAGTAGGAGATAGCCGATATAAATTACCCAGGCTACGGCGGCCAGGGTCCGGGGCAGCCATAGCTTGGGCTCGGCCCTCAAGTTGCTGGGGTTCGCCGTTTCCATCTCAACGGCAGCGCCCTTCTACGTCACAGGCCAGCCGCTCGTTGCGCTGGGCTACGAGGGTAGCCAAGTCAGGGCGTCCGGTCAGCTTCAGCCGCCAGTCGGCCCAAAGGCTGTAAAGGCCGTCAATCATGGGGCCAATCACCGGCCAGGCGGTGGGGGCATAGACCCAGCCCATGCCCAGCACGGCATACACCCGCCGAAAAACGGCTACGTTTTGCAGCACTTCCCCATCGGGGAGCACGGCATGAATCCGACCCATAGCCGCCTCAAAGGAGACCCCACCATGGTCGTCGGGGTTGTAGCGATCGCTAGCAATATCCACAAAAGAGACGAGGCCGCGATCGGCGTCTTTCTTCTGCAAAAAGTTGACTTCCCTGAGGCACAGGGGACATTGCCCGTCGTACAGCAAGGTGATCTGCCAAGGGGGCGTTGCCGGGGAAACTCGGTTAGATGTGGCGGAATCAGTGGTAGCAGCCATGGGCAATAAGGCGTTGATATAGATCAGCTTCTCTACCTTTGTCACTATACTCACCCGCCTCAATCATGGCTATGAAACGCTTGAGAGGCGATTAGTTTTTTCTCATCCTATTTTTAACGGGTTCTCAGGGGGAAGCAGGGGGTTCCCAGTCATGCTTTTCCCATCGATTTACTGCCGATTGAACCAAGGGGTTGAAGACGATGAAATCCGTTGTCAAGTTTGCCTGGATGGGTGCCACCACGATCTCGGCCATCTTGGTCGCCGCAATTGTCCAAGCGGGGGGCTGGGATAACTTTCAACTACGCTACACATTTTTGACCCAAGTCTTCTATGACCAAACCCAAGAGCTGGGTGATCTGCGTAAACAGGGGCAAGACTTGGAGGCGACGGCCCGCATTGATCTGACGGAATTGTTGAATGGCGGTCCTCCCAAAGATGGGATCCCGAGTCTTGATGCCCCTAAATTCGACACTGCTGAGACCACCACCTTTGGGGAAGAAACCTTAGTGATTGGGGTGATGATCAATGGGGAGGCCAAGGCTTATCCCCTTAACATCATGAACTGGCACGAGATCGTGAATGACACCGTAGGTGGGGTGAATCTAACGGTGTCTTACTGTCCCCTCTGTGACACCATCGTTGCCTTTGAGCGGGAAGAGACCACCTACGGCGTGTCGGGCAAACTCTATCAAAGCTGTCTCATTATGTATAACCGTGCCGATGACACCCTCTATGCCCAACCTTGGGGTCTCGGGGTGATGGGGCCTGAGGTCAACACCTCCCTAGTACGGGTACCAGTAACCAAAACCACCCTCGGTGCTTGGATCGATGCCCATCCCGATAGCCAGATTTTGTCAACGGAGACGGGCTATGAGCGAGATTATCAGCGATATCCCTACGGCAGCTACTATACCGACAACCGGATCATCTTTGAGGTGCGAGACCAGGGGGAACGAACGCTTCATCCTAAGGCGATTGTCAGCTACATCTGGGAAGCCGATGACCAGACACCTCACAATCAGTTTTCGGGCAGCAGCGCGCAGTTTGTCCATGCAGAACTGCAACAAGTGAGTAACCAGGTTGTGGACTTTAATGGGCGTTCGGTGCAAGCGCGGTGGGATGAAGCGTTGGCCACGGTGGTGGTGACAGAAATGGATGGCACCACTATCCCTAGCTCTACGGCCTTTTCCTTTGTGTATCCAGCCTTTTTCTAGCTGGTCTTTATCGCGGACTGACCTTGGCGCGATGGAGTAACCGCTCTCCCTGGGTATAGCCGCCATAGCGCACCCGCACGGTTTCGCCAGGGGCAGCAGTACCGCCCATGAGTTGATGCTGCTGCGGATCGTAGGGGACTTCTGCCCCGACGATCGCAATGACTTGTACCCCCCAATGGGCCAATAAAGCTTCGATGGGTTTAACCAAGGGAATCAGCCGGGTGGCGGGGAGATCAGGATTTTGGGTGACGGCGTGGGTAGCGGTGGGCCATTGCAATAACCAAGGCTCCAAAATGCCCAGGACTTCTTGTTGCAGGGCTTGGCGGGTTTGATCTTGCTGGGTCGTGAGCTGGTCTTGCAGGCGAGCGTATTCGGCTTCAAGGGTGGCGACACGATCTCGGCCCGCCCTGGGGACCACGGTGGGATCAGCTGTGAGATCAGCCTCTAGGTATTCTTGTAGGGCGGTGATGGAGAGCCCTAGGGCCTGGGCGATTTTGCCGACGGTGGCCAGTCGCATGGGGGCGATTTTGCCCTGGCGCAGTCGGGTGATGGCACCGGTGGAGACGGCGGCGACGGCGGCCAAGGCTTTGAAGCTGGGGATATCAGCGGCGGTCATGAGGGTACGGAGCCGATGCTCTCGGCTTGCCCTTTGGCCATCGCCCATGGCGCTCTCCATGATCCTTAAATCCCTTATGGCGACAATGGTCACAATGATATAGCGCTGGCCCCTTTGCCTAGCCCCCTAGGGAACAGAATAGGCGAACGTCAATGCGCCACAATAGTCCGAGTCGTTGCGTGGGGCTTCACCATGGAAAGCTTCCAAACTTACTATCTGCTACGTTCTAAGCAAGACGGCCGGCACCTAGCGGCCCGCGCCGAAGCGAATCAAACCTATCTGCTCCTCTTCACCGCTGACTACGACGCCCTGAGCTACCTCAATACCCACGCAGGGGACGTGAGCGATCGCTTTGCCATTGAAACCGTTTCCGCTCCCCAACTCAAAACCGCCCTCAGCCGCTGGGGTTTCACCGGCATCGGCCTAGTGCGCGATCCCCTCGTGCCCCGTATCGACTTTATGAACCCAGAACAGTCCCCATAGCGTCCCCGCACCAGGGCTACTCAAAATTCAAAACTCAATCCCCTACAGACTGTCCTCTAACTGCGCCCTATACAGCCCTTCGACCAAGTTCTCTAACCGCTCCGGCGAGGCGCAGTCTGACACCGCTTCAAAGGCATCCACCAAGCGGGCTGCGGTTTCCCCCAGGGTCGGGCTTAGCCCCCACACATCCTGCACCCAATCCTCCGCTGAGCTATCGTCAAAAATGAGGCGGGCCAACAACTGCCGCGTCTCTTCACTCGATAAAGCCATCCTAAAATTGCCCTCAACATCCCGGTGATTGTAAGGCGTTGGGGCGACCAGCGACCAGGATCAACAATCGCCATTGACAAGGCCCCGGCCCCCTTCGGTATAGTTCAAATGTATTTGTTGCGCCAAGGCTTTGCTGCCATTGCCGATGACCAGCGATACACTAAAGTGCTCACTCCCGTGGTGCCATGTCAGAGGTCACCCAGCAACTCACCTTGTTTCCCATCGCCGACCATCAAGCCCCCCTTCCCGACTACCAGGTGCGAGAGAGCGTCCGCGCCCGCCATGTTTCTCTGAAGATTTCCTTTCAGGGTCAGGTGGAAGTGGTGGTTCCCCCTGGGTTTGACCCCAAGGAAATCCCCGATATCCTAGAGCGCCGCCGCAGTTGGATTACCCGCACCCTCAAACGCATCGAGCACCAGCGCCAAGCCCTGCCCCCCGAGCATCTAGAGGCCCGACCAACGACGCTGGAGCTGCGATCGCGATCAGAAACCTGGGCCGTTGACTATGCCCCTAGCCCCCAGGGCAGCGTCACCCTCACCCAAAGTGGCCCTCAGACCTTGGCCTTTAGCGGTGCTGAAGACGATCTCCAAGCCCACCGTGACCTATTGCGGGGGTGGCTACAGCGCAAGGCTCGGGCTGAATTTCAGCCATGGCTCCAGTCGCTGAGTCAGCGCTGCGATTTGGCCTACAGCCGTCTAGCGGTGCGGGGGCAAACCAGTCGCTGGGGCAGTTGCTCCTCCCAGCAATCGATCAGCCTTAACTACAAGCTCTTGTTTTTGCCCCCCGCCTTGGTCAACTATGTGCTGATTCACGAGCTATGTCACACGGTTCATATGAACCATTCCAAGGCTTTTTGGGCGTTGGTGGCCCGCTACTGCCCGAGCAGCGATCGCGATCGGGCCGATCTCAAACAAGCTTGGCAATATATCCCCCATTGGGTGGATGAACGCGGTCGGGGGTGAGCCGCTGTGGACACCCCACAGTGGCTATCACTGGGATGGCGGTCCCCGGCGTTTTTTTGAAGGCTGGTATTTGCGAGTGACCCTACCGAATGTAGGGCAATCCTTCGCCTTCATGTATTCCATTGACGATCCCGGCGGGCAGACAGCCCTGAGTGGCGGTGCTGCCCAAATTTTAGGCCCTGGGGATACGTACCTCTATTGCCCATTTGCCAATGTTGATCGCTTCTGGGCTTGGCCCCATCGGCTGGGGTTCGGCCATGGGGACGGTGCCCCAGCCGATGGGCAGGCTCTAGAGCCCCAGTATCTAGCCCCCGAAATTTTCAGCGAAACCGTTACCCAGGGCTACCAAGTCACCTCGACGCTCCACCAGGGGTGCGTGCAGGCCGTTGAAACAGGGGCGATCGCCCGCTGGCACTATACCCTCAACCCCGTTCATGGCTGGGGACCCCGCCACAGCCCCCAGCGTCCCACCGCCGGTTGGCTCTCTTACTTGCCCATTTTTGAGCCCGGTTGGCAGGTGCTCATGGCCCACGGCTGGGCCAGCGGTTGGATTGATTGGCAAGGGCAACGCTACGACTTTGATCAGGCCCCCGCCTACAGCGAAAAAAATTGGGGCGGCGCTTTCCCCCAGCGCTGGTTTTGGATGCAGGCCAATTGCTTTGCCGATCACCGCGATCTCGCCCTCACCACCGCTGGGGGCAAGCGGCAGGTGCTATGGCAATCCGAAACCGTCGGCCTGATTGGTTTGCACCACCAGGGGGAGTTCATTGCCCTATCCTCCCTGGATGCCCAGCTCAGTTGGCAGGTCAGCCCTTGGGGCGATTGGCAGATGGTTGCCCAAAACCACCGCCACCGCATTATTCTCCATGGCCACACGGCCCTTGCCCCCGCACCGGTGCAAGTGCCCACCCGTGAGGGTTTAAGGTGGCACTGTTGGGATACCACCCGAGGGCAATTGACGGTGCAAGTTTGGCGTCAGCCCCAGGGCAATCGGCCCGAACAGTTGATGTTGAAGGCAACGACAAACTTGGCGGGGCTGGAAGTGGGGGGCGAGGGTTGGGACCAGGGTTGGCAATACTCAAACTCGGGCTGAGAAACGCAACCACCCCTCAAGGCATGACTTAAGGTTCATCCTCCAAGGGCAGTAGTGGTTCTAATGACCCAGGGGAGGGCTCCGTTGGATTAAACGGATCATTGGGGATCGGCGTCAGGGGATCAATGCTGGGAGCCGGGGTGAGGTTCGGATCTTGCCAAAGGTTGGGATCGAGGAGTTCATCCCCGGAAAGGGCATTGGCCGGGTCCCCAATCACACTCGGTAAGGTTGCTAAGGCGACGCGATCGCCCCCCACCGAGCGCAGCAAATCCAGCACTCGAATGACATCCTCATAGCGGGCATCCCGAGAGGCATACAGAACGATTGTCCCCTCTGGAGACACCTGTTGGTGCTGCAATAAGACGTCGTACAGCAAATCGAGGGCGACGGGTTGCTGGTCTAAATACACCTGACCAATGGCATCCACACTGACATAGAGACGACCCCGACGGATGGCTTCCGCCCCCAAACCTTGGGGCGGGAGGGGGCTGCCACTATTGGCACTAGGCAAGTCTAAGTCGATGGCCTGTTGCCGGGTTAATCCCACCGCCGCCAGGATAAAAAAGGTGAGGATGCAAAAGATCACATCCACCAACGGAATGATTTCAATGCGGACATCTTCTGTGGAGGCCTTGTCCAGGAGATCAATTTTCATGGGGAGTCAGCCTTATGGGCGGATAAAGGGGAGGTTTCCGGGGCCGACCTTGTGGCCCAAGCTTGGCGATACAGCAGCTCCAACTCGCTTCCAGACTGTTGAAAGACCTTGGCTTGCCCCAACACAAACCCTTGAAAAAGGCGATAAAAGGCCAAGCTCACAATGGCAATCACCAACCCAACCGCAGTGCTAATCAGCGCTTCACCGATGCCTAAGGCGGTGCCCGCAGTTGCATCCCCCCCCAAGTCACTGAGTTGAATCGAACCCAGGGAGTTAATCAAACCCACTACCGTACCGAGCAGACCCAGCAAGGGGGAGATGGCGATCACCGCTTCTAGCACCTTTTCGCCGCGACGCATCACGGCCAGCTCCTCGTTAGCAGCCGTCTCTAGGGCAAGGCGAAACACTTCAGGCTCTGGTTTTTCTAGGGATAACGCAGCTTGCAAAAATCGACCCATGGGTAAGGCGTTCGATCGCTTGGCGATGTCTGCGGCGGCGGCCCATTCCCGTCGAGCCGCTTCCAAGACCCGTCCAGCCACTTCCCGTTCTCGGGTCAAAATCCGTGACCAAAACCAGATGCGATCGACAATGCTGCCTAAGGCCAACACCGATAGAAACAGGAGGGGCCACATGGCAAGGCCACCACGGCTAAAGACTTCAGTAATACTCACTAAGGGGGGGCTCCTGATTGCACAGTGTTCGGTTACGGTGGGCTCTGGCGGATCTGCCTAGACGGCAGGGGATTTTGAGGGGGGTCGGGCCTCTGATCATCAGAGCATTCCAATTCTAAAGAATCCGGTCATCTTACAGAACAATTGCCCTCAAGTTCTTACGGTCAGCCATGGGATCACCACTCAGCTCAGGGCCGTTAGCAGACCGCTGGTAAAAACAGACCTGCTGGTCATTGCGATCCATAGCGCTGGCCACCTTGCCTAAGACCTCTAGGATCCCCCTGCGCCTAGGGGGTAATTCATTTAGTAGAAAAAAAGCTGACATGGCCCATGGGCCATTCCAAACATCGTGGCCATGTTGAACGGCTGCAACGAAATCTCGACGAAGCGATCGTTGCAAAGGCCCAGCAGTAACCCTGTCCGCGAGGTCCAGGACGGCGGTGCGTCCTGGTGGTAGGCCGCAGGACGTGCGTAGCGGGGGTCTGGGGGCAATCCAAAGGCCCCCAGTAGAAGCGAATCACTGTTGACCGCAATCTTCGCCTTAGCTAACCGGTTTGAACAAAGACAGTTTTTCTTCCGTTAGAGA
>CAYGVA010000173.1:0-8952 GCA_964353225.1 uncultured Leptolyngbya sp. | reverse complement strand
CAAGGACGTCGAACCATCCTCGCTGGGCTTGCGCTCTTCCCATAGCAATGGTCATGTCAAATCCTCTTATTTATAGAGAAAGAATCCAGCATGTCCAACATGCGAACAACGACGTAACGAAAGTACTTCTGAGATTATCAGAATTTACTTTTGCCTATCGGCTCCCCCTAGGCGCTAGGTAAGGCCATCGTTAAGGGATGCAGGTTTCTCATTATGATAAGGAGAGATTCCCTTTTTTACAATCCGACATCTTAATTCTCATGCTATGACCGTATCCTCAGATGCCCCCTCTACAACCGTTTTGAAGCGTTCTATTTTAGGTGCCCGTCGCCTCAGTAATTACTGGTGGGCGGTCGTTGTGACCATAGGCGCAAGCGGATTCTTCTTGGCGAGCTTATCCAGTTACTTCCACAAGAACCTAGTGCCGTTTATCGATTCAACCCAGTTGATTTTCATCCCCCAGGGTGTGGCCATGGGATTCTACGGCGTTGCTGGCCTGTTGCTCGCCACCTATCTATGGCTGATCATTTTTTGGAACGTTGGGGGTGGTTACAACGAGTTTGACCAGACCACCCAGCAAGTCAGGATCGTTAGGTCCGGTTTTCCTGGCGAAAATCGTCACATCCAAATCGAACATTCCTTCGATCAGATTTTGGCGGTCCGAGTTGATATTCGAGAAGGTCTGAACCCGAAGCGAGCGATTTACTTGCGCTTGAAAGGGCGGCCAGAGCTGCCCCTAACCCGTGTAGGTCAACCGCTTCCCCTATCAGTGCTAGAAAATCAAGGGGCGGAGTTAGCCCGGTTTTTACAGGTTCCCTTGGAAGGCCTGTAAGTTTGCTTAGCCCATTGTCACGATTATTTCACCAGGGCGATCCTAACCATGGGGTCGCTCTGGTGATTAATCAGTACGAGCTGATGTAAGGACTTGACTATGATTTGGCATTTACAGCGATCGCTTATTCTGTTGAGTATTTTTCTAGGGCTCAGCCTTGGGGCCTGTGGCAATACACCAACATCACCCTCAGCTTCAACGACAGAAACGCCCCCTGCAGCTTTAGAAACGCCATTGCCCACCCCGGCCGCTTCCACCGATCCAACCGCCAACCTCTCAGCCCTAGCGGGAACAGCCACCGTCGCGTTGCAGATCAATGGTGGCCAGATTGTGATTGAAATCGATGGTGAGCATGCCCCGATTACCGGCGGTAACTTTGTGGATTTAGTCCAACGGGGTGTCTATGACGGTTCCGTTTTTCACCGGGTAATCCGAGAACCCGATCCCTTTGTGGTGCAGGGGGGAGATCCCCAAAGCGTAGACCCGACCGTGCCGTCCCAACGGCTGGGCACGGGTAGCTTTATGGACCCCGATACGGGACAGGCCCGTTTTATTCCCCTCGAAATCCAGCCTGAAGGCGCTGATGCCCCTGCCTATAACCAAGCCTTTGATATTGCCCGAGGTGCTAGTCCGCCGGTGCTCAAGCATAGCCGTGGTGCCATCGCGATGGCGCGATCTCAACCACTGGATTCAGCATCTGCTCAGTTTTACATCACCCTAGCTGACCTCCCCTTTTTAGATGGGAATTATGCGGTCTTTGGCTATGTGACCGAGGGGATGGACATCGTAGATGCAATTCAACAAGGGGATGTTCTAGAGTCTGCTGAGGTTTTGGAGGGGGCCGAAGACCTAGCGTCAGCAGGCTAGACCCAAGTTTTATGACCGTTGTGGTCACAGGAATAGGGTTGATTTCAGCCCTTGGCAAAACTGCCCCGTCTACGTGGCAGCGGATCTTGTCTGGGGATAGCGCCATTGCCCTCCGGCAACCCTTTCAAGCACTGCCACCACGGCCCCTAGCGATGGTGGGTAAGGTTCCCCAGGAATTGACCCCGCTATTGTTGACGGCAGTCACGGAAGCACTTCAGGATGCAGGGTTACAACCCCCTTTGCCCACCTGCGGTGTTGTCATTGGCAGCAGTCGGGCCTATCAAGGACAGTGGGAGCAGTTGCTACAGAAAACGACGTCCCTAGACACCTGCCCTTGGTTAACGTCCCTACCCTCCATGGGGGCTATACAGGTGGCTCGACATGTGGGTAGTCAAGGCAACGTATTGGCTCCGATGGCGGCTTGTGCGACGGGCCTATGGGCGATCGCCCAGGGATATGACCTCATTCAGCAGGGGTATTGTCAGCGGGTCATTGTTGGTGCTGCCGAAGCCGCTGTTACGCCGATGACCCTGGCTGGGTTTGAGCAGATGCGAGCGATGGCGAGTACCGGTTGTTATCCCTTTGATGTCAACCGGAGTGGGCTGGTCGTCGGGGAAGGTACTGCCATCTTGGTTTTAGAAGCCGCATCCCTGGCCCAACAACGCTCGGCCAAGATTTATGGTCAAATCCTGGGGGCGGGTCTGACCGCTGATGCCTATCACCTGAGTGCTCCTGATCCCCATTGTGCTGGAGGGGTGACGGCGATACTTCAGTGCTTAGAGCGGAGTCAACTCATGGCCGATCAGGTTGGGTTTATCCATGCCCATGGCACCGGCACCCAACTCAACGATGCCTATGAGTCAGCGCTGATTCAACGCTGTTTCCCTTCCTTTCCCCTAGTCAGTTCCACTAAAGGAGCTACGGGACACACGTTAGGGGCGTCAGGGGCGGTGGGCGCGGCCATGTGTCTACTAGCCCTGCATCACCAGATGGTTCCCCCTTGTGTCGGGCTCAGCCAACCTGCGTTCCCCCTCAACTTCGTGCGCCATCGGTTAGAGGTCGCCTTAGAAGCCGCTTTATGCTTTAGCTTTGGCTTTGGCGGCCAAAATGCTGTGGTCGCGTTTAAACGCTCGTAAGCGGTTTCATCATTGGGATTAAGACCGCTTTACTCTATTTGGATGGGCTGCGATTTTTGCTGCGCAAGGTCACGTTTACCCCATCATTGGACTGGGCCAAAATGACCAGGGGCGTGGGTTTAGCCTTTTGGTCCCAATGCATCTGGGCAATTCGGCCTTGGATCGTCGGCTGCCATGAATTTTTCTCGGCGTCAGCGCTGAGAAAATTTTCAATGCAGTCAATAATTTGGCTAATTGTGGTTGAGGTTGCCTGGGTTGGCAATTTTGCCAATTGAATTTGAATGCGGAACAGAACCCGTTTTTTAGCTTCCGGACGGTCGTGGGGACGATATTCCACGTCAAAAGTTTGATCGATCCTGCGGGGCTGACTAGAGATGCCAATGACACCTGCTTCCGCTTGGCGAGGGCGCAGCGCAATGCTGAGCTCCTGTTTGATCTTGACCTTGAGCTGATTGACGATCGCAAAGTGAAACAGCTCCTCTTCCATACGCATGCGTAAATAGTCGAGGTTAAATTCTCGAGAGTGGATGAGATCTGGATTGCGCTCCATTTTGGTAATGGTTCGCAGCGCCAACTTGATCTTCTTGGCCAATTCTCGATTTTTGTAGGTTTCAAAGCGCAACTGCTTGCGCAGTTTGTTCGCCTGGATCTGAGTAAAAACGCCCATGGCAATCAGGAGTATGAGCAAGCCACCTGAGGTCATCATCCATAGGTCAGGCTTGTCTGTCGGGGCCGTCGCTGGCGGTGCCTGGGCCAAGGTGCCATGGTGAGAAGGCAATAGGAATTTCATGGTGGTTAAGTCGAGGCGCTATCTGTACCTACAAGCTTGATGGGGGGATGTCGGGGAAAACTAAGCCAGCGATGCGGCCTAATGTACCGAGCGAACACGGGAACTGCCGGCATCAAGGTAACAGAGTTGAGGGTGTCGGGTGTAGTGGCTGAGACCTCCGGGCCACCAAGGGTCTAAGGCCCAGTACAACTGGTGACCCGTCAACCCTGGACAATAAATATCGATAGCATCTCCCAAGCTATGGCGGATTGGTATGAACCCATCGCCATCCGCTTGGCTGCCGAGAGGTTCATACCAACGGGTGACCCAAAAGGGACGGCTGATGCGATCGCGCGCCTCTTGCACCAGGGTGGCAACGCGCACCACAGCGTTTACTGTAGCTTGATTCTCTGGCATAAAAAGACCGCCACGGGTGGCCTCAGCCCAGGTAAAGCTGCCATTAGCAACAATAGTCATATCGAGATGCAAATTATTGGGGTGCCAATGGGAGGGCCGTCTGGGCAAAGCTTGAGGATGGGGGGGTGGCATGGCATCTGGCGTTTCTCGGTTGGCCCGTTCCATGCGTCGGATGTTTTCAAATAGGTATTGTATCGTTTGGGGCACACCCGCTAATTGCTGCCAAGCTTGCACGAAGCAAATCAGTGCATCCCGGTGGCCGTCATTGCCGTCATAAATGAGGGGAATTGTTTCTAAAAAGGCCAGCAACGCCCGATCAATCTGGGCCGCGTTTTGGGCCAGAAGGACAGGATCTTCAGTGTTGTTTAAAAGCACCTGGGGATCAATTCCGAGGGCTTGAATGGCAGCAGTTCGGGAGTCTAGCCCTTGCCAGATACGGTATATCTCTGTGAGGGCAAATCGTTGGCTTCCCTTTCCCTGATAGCGATTGGGAATGTTTTGCACAAAGGCGATCAAGGCCGGATCTAGGCGGGCGAGGTGGGTTTCACAGCCCTGGGGATCGCCTTTTAGAAGCCATCGAATGGTGGTTTCGCGGGAGTCTATTTGGTTCCAGAGCTGCGCTAGGCGTAAAAGGGCTTCCCGTTGATTGGGATAGCCCAAGAAATACCGTTCTACCTGCTGAATGAAGGTCAATAGGGCTTTGTCTAAGGCAATCTCGTCAACAATGCCCACCGCATTGCTGAGCTTAAAGGCGGTGATCACCGCCCCGTGGCTATCGAGTTTTCGCCAAATACGGACGGCTTCGAGCAGCGCCTGTTGCTGAAAGGCAAGTCGTTTGTAGTGGGCTGGAACTTGGGTGGCAAAGGCTAGCAGGGTTTTATCTAGGTTTGTTAAGTCCTTGGGCAAGGACTTGCTGGGGGCGTGGGCCGTTATATCTTTACCATAGGCTAGGGCCAATGCTTCTGCATCCGAGGGTTCTAGGCGAGCGGCAGCAAGGTCGCTCGCCGGAGGATTGTAGCCCTCGGCGACCCGCTGGAGGAAGCGATCGCTATACTGCCCTGCAGGGAGATTCCAAAGATCTTTGCCTTGCCAGCCTTCGGCAGTGAGGGCGTCCGTGAGACTGCGCAGGGTATTGGCTGCGTACCGGACCTGCTCTGGCAGCGTATTAACCTGTGAGGGAGGAATGCGATTGGCGGGGGCGATACCTAAGCCCGTTTCCCCATCCTCTAAGGGGGGCGCTTGATGGGTTGCATACAGCGCGGCCAGGATTGGCTTGTGAATACCAGCGCGGATTGCTTCAATGCGGTAGTAAGCGTCACGCTGAGCAGAGGAAAGCTTTGCCATCGGGGAAAGTAGAGACAATACCTGCGATATCCCCAAAGTTTAGGACGTTTATCCAAAATCCAACCATTCTCCTGGGGTGATACCCATAAACTTATGGGGGCTATGCCTAACCACAACAGGATGGCTGTCATCTGCTCAACGGCTGAAGCCTATTCGCACTCAGCCCATTAACGAAGAACTCCCCATGGCGATGGATCACAGTCAGGCATTGGCCCCATTGGCGTCTGTGCTACCCCAAATTCGGCTGGTAGCCACGGATATGGATGGGACCTTAACCCGCGAAGGCGGCTTTACGGCACAACTCTTGGAGACTTTGGGGGCACTGGCCCAAGCCAATATGCCTGTGATGATTGTGACTGGACGATCGGCAGGGTGGGTCCAGGGTTTACTTCATTACCTACCGATTGTGGGGGCGATCGCCGAAAACGGCGGCATCTTTTTCAAAAAAGGTAGCCAGGAGACCCATTACCTAGTGGAGCTACCCGATCCACCTCAGCATCGTCGCCACCTTGCCACCTTATTTGCCACATTGCAAGAGACCTATCCGCACCTCAAAGCATCGGAAGACAACCCATTTCGCCTCACAGACTGGACCTTTAACGTCCAAGATCTGAATCAGACGGACATCAGCGCCTTAGCAACCCTTTGCGAGCAAGCGGGCTGGGGCTTTACCTACAGCACAGTACAGTGTCACATTCGCCCCATCAACCAAGACAAGGGGCCAGGTCTACAACAAATTCTGCGGCGTTTTTTCCCCGACATTGCCCCTCAACAGGTCTTAACCATCGGGGATAGTCCCAATGATGAAGGGCTATTTGACCCAGCCCAATTTCCCCATTCCGTCGGGGTGGCCAATATTAGCGACTACTGCGATCGCCTACAGCATCAACCCCGCTTCATTACCCATAGCCCTGAAGTCCAGGGCTTCCAAGAGGTTATAGAGCAGCTCCTCACCGTCCAGCACAATACCTGATTGCTAGTAATGCTGGGCCGTCGTCACCTTTTCCTGAAGGATTGGGGTGGACCTTCCCTGATCATCAATGCGGTAAACCGCTAGTTCCGATTCACTCACGTGGTATTCGTAATTATCTTGGCGGGCAACATAGCCACCGCTGGGGGATGGCAGCACCTGCACCTCTTCTGTGATCAGAACCTGAGGCGTTCCAATTTCATTGCTGAGATAGATGGGAGAACTGTGGGGTGTACAAATGTAAACAATAAAGTTGTCCGTCCCATAGTAGGCAGAAATAGAATTGGGACCACCACAATAGGTGTCTAAGGCAATACTGAGAACATCCTCCTCACCTGCACGGGTCACCACAGCATCCACGGTGGGGTTGATCGCCTTCACAAAATCAGCCCTCACCCAACCACTGACATCTCCATTGGTGGGGCGAATGTAATACCAGTCATAGCCGTCATTGGCAGTGGCAATGCGAAGTACCTTCACCCCATTGCCCACAAAGCCCGCACCAATAGACTCCGCATCGGCACTAGGGGATGCCCTGACATTAATTTGGGCATCAGGGTCCTGGGCCGCCAAAACGGTTTCCTGAGGGTTAGATAGCGCTGCCCCCTCTAGGGGACTATTCTCCTCTAAATTTGCCTCTAAGCCGATGCTAGTGCTCGCATTTTCCTCAGAATTACTGGTGGAGAGATCCTGCGGAGGATGCGCCGCCTCAGAAAGAACGGTAGGCGGAACAGCCCTGGGATAACACCCTACCAAGGTAACCAACAGGGTAGGCACAACCCAGCAAAAGATTTTGGACGGCATTGACAATGGAGCCATTCATTCAATGGCGTGAGTCAGAATTTTATCGGAACCCAACCCAGACCATCCCTATGTCATTTCACAAGCAGATCGTATAGGGATAGCAAGATTTCTATCACAATCAAAATCACCACATACCATTCCAGCCTGAGGCCGATCTTGCCTTGCTGAATATCCAAAGCCGTTTGGGCGGTATGGGACACCAGCTCTAGCTTGCGTTCCAAGGCAAGGTGTCGCTCGCGAATCTCATATTCATCCTCTAGCCGCTCATACAGACGATCCAATTCAGGATACTCCCACAGCAATTCCGGCTTATCGACAATCTCTACTCGCCCCACAATTTTGTGCTGAATCATCAGGGAGTTACCGATTTGGCTCAACAGATCTGCGGCTCGCCAGCGGTTAAAGGTCCCTGACTGCAAACTGACGGCAAAAGGCTCAATTTGGTCAAAGACTTGAGCTGCTCCCGTCTCATACTTAGCCAACACCACACTTTTGGCTAAGACTGCCGCGACCAACTGCACACTAGGGAGGTCAAAGGTTGACAGCAGAATAATGTCATTTTCCACTTTGCCGACATTAGCGGGTGCGAGATGAATTACCACCCTTTCGGTTTCAGCCTGGGTAAAGGGATCTACAATCAACCCCTGAATATCAGCAAAAAACTTAGCGCTCTCAACGGTAGACAGACCAAAAACAACGGCCACGCCATAGTCAAACAAGACAACGCAGCCGCTATCTCCACTGGCCACCATGAGGGGCTCAACGGTCAAGGGTTGGGTATTGTGAAAGGTTGAAAGGTCGATGCGTTGCCCCAAGAAATAGGCTTGCACATTAATGCTGTCTTTAGATGCAAACAGACTCGCCATACTGTGTGTTATCGCTGAAAGAAGAATTGTGCCATGCCCATTGACTCTGATCGCCGTCAGCACGGTTGTGGTGGTCTAAAGATTAGATCATTAAAAATGCAACCATGGCTCAGCTCCAACCTTGTAGTAAGGATTAAGGAATGCAACGGATTCTATTTGTTTTGGGGGTCCTGGAAGATGAGGATGTAGATTGGCTCGTCAGTGCGGGCACAAGGCAAGAACTTGAGGCCAATGGGGTTTTAATTAGTGAAGGTCAACCGGCTCAAGCCCTACATTTAATTCTGTCAGGGAAATTGGTGGTATCGGTTGCCCGTCCAGAGCCAACTGAGATCGCCTACTTGGCCAGTGGCGAGGTGGTTGGCGAAATGTCTTTTATTGACCGTTTACCCCCATCAGCCACCGTCAGTGCAGCCGAAGTCTCAGTGTTGTTAACCATTGACGCCCAGCTACTGGGCCGTAAGCTTGCTCAGGACATCGGGTTTTCCAGTCGATTTTACCGAGCCTTAGCCATTTTGCTGTCAACCCGGCTACGAAGTACAGTTCAGAATCTAGAAGCCGCATACTGGAAACCCTTTACCCTAGAAGATGAAGCTTGCTCTCCGGAGATGGCTGACAATATGACCTTGGGAGAAATTCGATTTGATTGGTTGATGCGTCGCCTTAGGGATGCAGATTTGAGCCCCTTAGAGCCCTCACTTTAATAAGACTACTCATCTGTATCGTGTGAGTTAGCAGAATTTTGGGTAAAGTACAGATGCGTTGAGGCTCAATGGCTGCCTTTAAAGGAACCAGTGATCTTTTCAATCAAGACTATGGCGGTGAAAGGTTATGATGTGGTGCTACAGTTACATCTGATTGAGCTTGCGCCCCCAGGGCACCGTTCACAGGACCGTTTTGTAGAGTGGAAGCAATCATTAGAGCATGTCTTCAGAATCTCAGCTCAGCAG
>CAYGVA010000172.1:0-8958 GCA_964353225.1 uncultured Leptolyngbya sp. | reverse complement strand
TGAATACGAAGACTGTGCCCATCTGGCCCGCCAGCATCAGGTGCCCTGGCGCACCATCCACCAGCAGGCGATTTGGTGCTGGCAGAAACAACAGACAACTCGCTTGATGATTTCAGGAACCATGCACAAAAAAACTGAGCTTCCGCCCGATCTCACTTCCGAAGAAGATGTCGAGGCAGAAGCTCAGTTCACTTCACTTCATCTAACCCCTTAGTGCATCACCAAAACAGGCTTAGAGCCACTGCGGAGTTGCATAAACAAGGTTCTATGAGCAGCTTCCGGGAACTGTATCGGCAGCACCTTTCTCAAGCAATGCTGTGGTTTTGCCGGTGGCCGCCTCTGCAGTCACACAGCCACGGAATCCTTTCAAGACCTCATCCTTAGGATCGGCAGTAATATCAGCCGTGGTACCGCTCACGTTAGCCGGGGCGTAGTCATAGAAATCAGTGGAGGTACTAATGCCCACGTCCAAGAGGTCGAGGGTGGGCGCAAAGCTTGGCTGCTCTAGACGGTAGGCCTGTTGACCACGGTTGATAGAACCGATGTAGGTGGCTGCTTCGGTTTCCCGAGCGCGGTTGGCTTGGTTGAGGAAGGAGGGCAGGGCGATCGCAGACAGAATGCCGATGATGATGATAACCACAAGCAGCTCAATCAGAGTAAAGCCACCCTCGGTCTTCTTCTTCGACAAATGTTGTAGTAAGCGAGCTTTCAAATTAGTAGTCATGACTTAGTGTCTCTCCTTGGGAAGGGGGGGAAAACGCTGGTTTAGCTCCTGTATGATAGGCTACCCAACGTTTTGCCATTCAATATCACTATCGCCAAAGTTCTTGGCTGAATGGGCGATCGCTAAAGCCAGCTTCGAGGGGTTGCAGGGGCAGGGGTGTCGTTATTGCACCGTATACCCCGCTTGGGTAATGGCGGCTGAAATACGCTCGGTGGTGGCGGTCGTGGTTACCGCCACCGCTTTACTGGCAGGGTCAGCAGCTACGATCGCAGTGGTGTCCAAGGCTTGAATGGCTTGGGTAATGGTCTCAGCACAGGCTGAGCAAGCCATATCCGGCACCGTGAAGTTGAGCGTGGCCAAGGGCTCCTCCTTTGGATGAATGGGCCGCAGTCTCCCATCAAAGTAGCAGGTCTCTAGTAGCAGGTCTCTGATTGCCTTTCCCAAGCCATCCAGCCCGTCAGACGGTCTGCTGTTTGTCCTGATGGGCAAAGTGGTAAGGGGGCAACGGGGGGCTGCAATCGATAGCCCAGGTGGGAGCGATCGATTGCCATTGCGATAGAGCCTCTGGCACCCAGGCGCTTTGACGATCGGCCAAGAGGTGTAACCGCTGCTGCTGCCCTTGGGCAGGGCTCAGCACCACCTCATTATCGGCCTGCTGGAGATGGGTGAGTAACGCCTGTAACTGCTGCTGTTGCGCTTGCTGATGGGCAGCTTGGGCCTGGAGGCGATGTTTTTTGGCCAAAAAGTAGGCTCGGCCCGTCAAATCATCCTTGGGGGCAGGAACATCTAAATCTTGGGGGGTCAATCTCAGCAGGTACTCGGCCTTATGGGCCAACTGCCTCAACTGCTGAAGGTGCTGGCTTTGGTGCTGGCGGAGATAGGCGCTGAGGCTCGCTTCATGGGCAAACTGGGTGCCAAACCGCAAAGGGAGTACCGGCACCTGATCAAACACCGTCTGGAGGACGCGATCATGGCTCAAAATGGCGGTCACTAACTGCTGATCGTTATCCTTCAGGGCCGAAATATCTAAATGGGCTTCGGCGATCGCCCCTAGGGTTTCCGTTTGAATCAAACAGGTTTGACTCGCAATGCCCGCTGGCAGTTCAAAATCCCCCCTGATCGGCATGGCACAGAAACCATAGACATAGAGTAGAGCGGTCGCTGTCACAGCAAGGGTTACTCCTAGCGTGTCTGGGGTTGGAAGGTAATGGTCAGCCCTAGGCCAATGGTGATTGGGGCCATGGCCACTGCGGTTGGGTCATGAACGGGAGCCATGTTAGCCGCCAGGTTGACGGTGGTGCCTGCCCATAGCAACCGGAGCGCGGGCGAAGCTTGGCAAAGGGCATCAACTAGGTGCATTTTCAGCGCTTCCCAAGGCCAGACCTGTGTCGCCAAGGGGCCACCCTCTGGCATCCTAAACACCGCCCCAGGGAGGGGCTCGGCCTCAGGGTCCCACCATTCTCCTGTGTTTAAATCCAAGTGCCAATGGGTCGACCCTTGCTGAAGCTGAAGACTCAAGCGGGCTTGCAGAAGGCCAGCAGTCCAAGCTTGATTGGCACTTAAGCAGGCAGCCGATAGCCCCCCCATCAAAGATATTAAGGGGGTATCGGGCTGAAGGGCCAACCAGCGCCAGCGGGGCCATAAATATTGCAGCGAGATGGGCATCAAACCCAGGGCGGGGGAAAACAGACTGGGGGTTTGGGTCCGCACCATGCGGTCATGGGCAACGGTCGCCAGCACCAGGGGCAACTCCACTGCATCTAGGGCGGGTAAAGAAAGGGGCAGCGCACTCAGCACCTGGTTATTGAAAGCGATAACCCAGTCTGGCTGCGTGAACTGTAGGAGTTGATGCAGGGGCGGTGGCGGCTCGGACGGCATATCGGGGCGCATTGCCGCGCCAGATAGCAGAGGTGCAGCGGGGACAAAGGCACTGATATCGGTCTCGGGTTGAGATAAACCGACTAATTTCAAATCGAGGGTAAGCCGCCCCTGACAGCGATCATGGCTTGGTAAGAGTAGGGTAATGTCCCAACCTTGGCGAAGGGTGCCCAGGGACGGTTGGTGCTGTTCAAGCGCATCCCATAGCAGCACCAGCCACTGCTGTACGGTCCGGGGCTGGGGGTCTAAATCATTCCCGGTGAGGGTGATCCGGGCGGTGTCCGGCAGGCCGACGGTGGGGGTAATGGGGGCCTGGGTGACAACATCTAGCGTCCAGGTGATCGCGGGGCTAGCTAGGCAGAGGCAGGGGACCAATCGAATCCCTTGCCAAGGGGTGGGGGCATCTAGATCTACCGTGGCGGCGACCCCTTCCAACAAACCCATGGCCCCGTAGCTGCTGGCGGTCACCCCCCACAGGCAAGCCGCGAACAGATTGGCTAGGAGGTGATGGTCGGTGACGGGGATGGGGCGATCGCCCCCCAACCCAGGGTTTAGCAGAGGGCTATGGATCGGCCAGAGGGGTTGAATCGCGGGTCCATGGGTTGCCTGCTGTAGCTGATCGATCAGTTCTTCAATCTCCTCACTCACATAGGGGAGGATATTTTCAGGGGTTTGGGGGCGGTCTGAAGGCCAACCCATGCCAGGGGTACACAGGGTACGCATCAGCCCCACCAGTCGAGCTAGGGCGGCTTGTGTCGCTGGGGATGTGGGGCGTGGGGGCGGAGAAAAAGAACCAGCCGTATCTAATACTTGGTATACCCCAGCCCTCAGATCATCGGGGTGTAGAGCCCCCTCCCTAGGGGCTGCCGCTGCCAGGGTCGGCATTGGCCACAGGATTGGTTCGGGCATCACGACGGGGCCAATGGGGTCTAAATCATGTTTCCCCATTGTAGGAGCCATCACCAACCCCTGAGCACTCTGGCAACAGGCCTTTGCAATGGCACTCCATTTCCACAGATCTAACGGGAGGTGGCCTCCAGCCGAGCTGCCTGGATCCCAGCTTCGATATCATCCAGGGTTTTGAGAACGAGGCGCTTGGCCTCCAGTTCCCAACCCCACTTCTGCACCTGAAAGGCCAGATAAAACCCAACCCCTGTAAAAATCAAATCTAAGGGCTGCTGCCACGAAACCCCCAGCAATAGCCCCAATCCCCCGATGCCCCAAAACGGCAACGCTACGGTTTGGCGGTTGTTTTCGACCAGTTTCGCCAAAGGATTTTGGGGAATCAGCGCTTCTACCTGGGCGCGCACAGCCTGCTGCTGGGGATAGGGCACGGCAAAACTAAACTTGCGGCGCAGCTTCTCAATTTTGCGGGCTTCGGTGCTGTACTCCGTGAGCTCATCCTCAGCCATGCGAATCAATTGCTCTGCTGAATCCATCGCTTTTAGTACTCTCTGGGGTCATACCCATTTTAGGAGTTGGGGGGACAGGGTTAGTGGAAGGGCAGTTGCTCTGTCACGGCTATCTACTCAGGCGACAAGGGCAGGGCGGGCGAACGATAACTCCGACGGTAGCTGCGGTGCAAAATCGTCGTCCCCAAACTACCGGCAAAGGCGATCGCAGCGGGCCACAGGGGCAACCACCCCCCCTGGGCAAAGGCCAAAATGGGGACCCCCACGGGAATCAGAATCAGGGTAATCGCCCCCAACAGCAACCACCGGGGCCGCTGTAACTGCCAGCCCAGTCCGCCCCCCACTGCGGCCCATCCCACAATCCATAACATCTCAACACCGTCGGGCCAGGTCCAGGGTAACGCCTGCCCCCCCAGGGCCACCTGGATCACCTGGCTCGCCATTTGGGCATGGAGCATCACCCCCGCCATTTGGTGATCGACCGTAGAATCACGGCTATAAGGGGTATAAAACAAGTCTTTGGCGGAGGGGGCGGTGGTGCCAATCAGGACGGCGCGATCGCGAACCCTCGCCGGGTCAAATTGCTCCGTCAAAAGCTCCGTTAGGCTAAGCCGCTCGGCCACGGTGGGGGCAGCACTATAGCTGAGCATCACTTGATAGCCCGCCCCATCCACGGATTGATATCCCCCAAAGGTGGAACTGAGTTGTTTGAAGACCGTTCCCCCCAATTGAAATTGATTGGGGTTGTCGGGGTCCGCTTGTAGGGTCATCCCTTCTGTGGCTAGATATTGCAGGGCGAGCTGAAATCCGAGGGAATAGCCGGTGGGAGCCCCATCGTTATGTCCGGTTTTGGCCAATAGTAGGTTGCGACGAATCACCCCATCCGGATCCACAATCAGGTCGTTAAAACCCACCCGAGACGGGGGCACCGAGGCGGGGGCCGGTACCGTTTCGCTGGGACGATCGCCAATTTTTTGAATAGCGATCGTGTTGGGGGATTCGAGCGCCCGCAGCAATTGATCATGGCCTTCCCCTTGGGGCAGCTCCCGGTGTAAATCGAGGCCAATGACCCGAGGTTGATGGGATTGCAAAATTAAAAGGGCCTCGGCCAGGGTCTGATCAGCGGGGGTGGGGCGCTGCAACCGTTGCAGATCAGTTTCAGTAATTTCCACCACCAGCAGGCGAGGGTCGGGGGGGCTCGGGGGCTGAGCCTGTACCAATTTGTCGTAGAGCATCAGCTCTAGGGGCATCCATCCCCCCAGGCTGCGAATCCCCAAAATCAAGAGGCTGATGAGCACCGGCGAGATCGCCCCTTCCCAGCGGCGGCGGGGCAATCTCGCCGGTTGAATCACGGTGGGGGCCGCGACAGGGGGCCGGTCTCCTAGCACCGTTTCTGGCATCGCTCCGGCATTATTGCCAGCCTCTGGAACGACGGGCAACCACTGGTTTAAACGGGCCAAGTCTTTGTTGGGACCCAGAAACGTTTCATCAATGTTGGGAGCCGTCAGCGGCGACAGGCTATCGAGACGATCTAAGTCGTCGAGGGCGGCCTCTGCGGAGGCGTAGCGTTGATAGACCGAGGAATGGGCTAAGCGACTCAAGAAAATCCCCAGCCCCGGACTCAGATCGGGCACCAGCTCTTGCCAGCATAATTCCCCCGTTTCAGGATGCTCAGCAATGGCCATGGGCGATCGCCCCGTCAGCGCTTGAATGGCCGTAATTCCTAGAGCATAAAGGTCGCTGCTGTAGCGGGGACGGCCTGAAAGCTGCTCGGCGGGGGCATAGCCCTGGGTGCCAATGCTGACGGTAAATTGCTCTAGGTTGCCGGTTTGGATCTGGGTGGTGATTTCCTTGACGGCCCCAAAATCGATCAGCGCGACTTTGCCATCTTGACGACGCATGAGGTTGCTGGGCTTGATATCCCGGTGGATGACCTGTTCCCCATGGATAAAGGCGAGGGTGGGCAGCACTTCCTTCAGAAAGGTGATCACCGCCTGTTCTGGCCAAGGATCCTGGGGATGGAATTCCGTCGAGAGGGTATGGCCATCGACATAGGCTTGCACCAGGTAGAACTCTGCCTCCGCTTCAAAGGCATCAATGAGTTGGGGGATGCGATCGTGTTGACCGAGCTTTTGTAGCGCTTTGGCCTCCGCATCAAAGAGACGGCGGGCCGTTTGCAGAAAATTGGCCGTGCGGTTAGCCGGGGTTAGGTGTTTGACCACACAATACCGCTCGCCTTGGTGCAGATCGATCGCTAAATAAGTACGACCAAATCCCCCGGCCCCGAGGAGCTTGAGTAGACGATAGCGATCGGCCAGTACGGTCTCAATCATGCCTAACAATGGTTTTCGAAAGAGAACTGGCGGAAAGAACAGCCCTACCCTGGCTAAAGTATGTCCTATTTTAAAGAGTATCCACTGCTATAGGGAGCGACTTGGTGCGCCGACGACTCACGGGACGATCTACCCCAGCCCACCAGCGATACCGCCGCGCCCTGTACGGATTGGGAATTGCCCTGGTTTGTTTCTGGAGCTGGGCGATCGCTAGTCCTACCGCAGCTCAAGAGGCGGCCCCAGCACCCGACGCCCCAGTCCCGACCCCAGGGATTATTGAAACCTTAGAAAACTTCGCCCCCGCTGAAATTCAGCCATTGCTCGACTGGTCTGGGACAGACTTTGTCACGGCCCCTGTGCGTCTCGATGGTCGCACCGTGATCACGGTGGCGGCCCCCCGTACCCCAGATGGCCTCACGGCAAAGGAACGTGCCCAGGATATTGAGCGCCATCTCAAAACCATTGCTCAGCAATATCTAAGGGATATTCGACAGGCACGTCGTACCCCTGACGACTTGCAGATCACCCAGAGCTTTGATGAACAGAGCCAGCAGCCGATTATCTCGGTAAACAGCCAGTTCCTATTAACGATTACGGCCTTAGATGCAAGGCTAGGGAGTGGCTTTAACTTCAAGGCCATTGAAGTCACCGACGCCGTCAAGGCGGCCCTAACCCGGTATTACCAAGAGCGCCAATCCCAGGCCCTCTGGCGGCAAACCGCTGGGGCGATCGCCCTGATCGTCTCGACCCTAATCCTCAGTTTTATCTTGGCCAAGGTAGAGGGGCGGCTGCAACGCTGGCTGACCTTAGCCACTCAGCGCCTAGAGCAATCGCCATCGCTGGCCCCAGAGCAACCGACGTTAAGCCAAGACACCACCGCCCTACGCCTCTCCCTGTTAGATCGCTACCATCACCGGCTACTGGTGCTCAATCACCAGGTCCTCAGGTTGAGCCAGGTGCTGATTTGGGTGGGCATGGGGTTTGTCCTCCTGGGCATTTATCCCTACACACGCTGGCTGCAGCCCGTTTGGATAGCACTGCTGCGATTGCCGGTACGCCTCTTGTTGCTGGGGCTGGTGGCCTATGGCTTGATTCGCCTGACCGAATTTTGGTTCGACCGTGTGTGCTTGGCGGTGGAGCAGCGGGCCGAAATTTCCCCGGAGCGATCACGACGGCTGGTGCTACGGCTCTCCACCTTTTCAGCCGTGATTAAAGGAGTCGTGGCGGTAGCCATTACCATGGCCGCCGTCCTGATTACCCTGTCGCAATTTGGGGTTGAAATCGCCCCTTTACTGGCCGGGGCCGGGATTTTGGGGATTGCCATTTCCCTAGCCTCCCAGAGCGTGATTAAAGACATCATTAATGGCATTTTGATTTTGGTAGAAGACCAGTACGGCGTGGGGGATGTGATCGTCACCAATGGCGTCGCTGGGTTTGTAGAAACCATGAACCTGCGCATCACCCAACTGCGGAACGAAGAGGGCCGCCTGATCACCATTCCCAATGGCCACATTGCCGTGGTTGAAAACCTCTCGAAGGAATGGTCACGGGTGGATCTCAAAATTCCAGTGGGGCTCACCGCCAACTTAGATGAGGCCCTGGCCCTAGTGGACCAGGTTGCCCAAGTGCTGGATCAAGATCAGATTTGGGGACCGTTGATCTTAGTGCCGCCTCAGCTGTTAGGCGTCGATCACCTTGACCATGCCGGGGCGATTATTCGCATGTGGATCCAGACCCAGCCCTTAAAGCAGTGGGATGTGGCCCGCGAATACCGCCGCCGCCTCAAGGCCGCCCTTGATCAGGCGGGGATTCCGATTGGGGTGCCCCAGCAGCAGGTGATGATCGTAAGCCCAGGGGCAACGGTGCCGGTTGCTGCCACGTCCGCCATGTCTACCCCCTCCGCCCATCACCATGATTAACCTCCCCGCCATTGCCCCAGTGAGCTCCCCCAGTTCCATCCTGCCCCTCGGTCAGGAGCGCCATTGGTACTGGCGGGGCTGGCGGATTCGCTATACGGTGCTGCTGCCCGAGGATGCCGCCGCCCGACAACAGCCGCCCCTGTTGCTGTTGCACGGGTTTGGGTCAAGCTTGAATCAATGGCGGGATAACTTGCCGGAGCTGGCCCAGCACCAACCGGTCTACGCTTTGGACTTGCTGGGGTTCGGCGGTTCTCAAAAAGCGGCAACCCTGCTGAACAGCGATCTTTGGCAAGCCCAAGTCTATGATTTTTGGCGGCAGTGGATTCGCCGACCGATGGTGCTGCTGGGCCATTCCTTGGGGGCTTTGGTAGCGCTGGATCTGGCGATCGCCCACCCCGAAACCGCCCACCGGTTGGTGTTACTGACCCTGCCTGCGGCTCGGGAGGAGCTGCTGTCGGGCTGGCTCGAAACGCTGGCCCGCACCATGGAACGGCTGTTTTCCACACCGCTGCTGATTCGGCCCTTGTTTTACGGGGTGCGGCGACCCAGCATTCTGCGGGCGGCGCTGAGAAGCATTTATCAACGGCGCGATCGCGTCGATGAGGCCCTGGTGCAGCAGTATGTGCAGCCCACCCGAGATCGCGGCGCGGCTAGGACGTTGTGTTATTTGGTGCGATCGCGCACCGAGGTCG
>CAYGVA010000171.1:0-8992 GCA_964353225.1 uncultured Leptolyngbya sp. | reverse complement strand
CACCGATAATATCCAGGCCGCAAGTCTCAGAGGCCAGCACGTACTGGGCGGGGCCGTCTTCTTTGTCTGGGTTATCCCCCAAAATCCCTAAGACCAGGGGCCGAATACCGTGGGGGTCGCGGGCACCAATCAGCCCGGTGGGGGTGCCAATCACCAAACTAAATGCCCCTTCGCAACGTTTAAAGGCGGAGATTGCCCCCTCGACCCAGCCCCGACCGGTGGCGACCGCATCGGCGATCGCATGGGCCAATGATTCGGTGTCGGCGGTGCTGACAAAGCTGTGGCCTGCTGCTACCAGTTCTTCCCGGAGGTCTAGGGCGTTGACCAAGTTACCGTTATGGGCCACTGCTAAGGCCCCTAAACGGGTTTCAACAATGACGGGTTGCGCATTGACCAGATGGCTAGAGCCGGTGGTGGAGTAACGGGTATGACCGACCGCCATTTGCCCCGGCATCTCTTGTAGAATGTCATCATCAAAAACCTGGGAGACCAGTCCCATGGCTTTGTGTTGGTGAATCTCACCCTGATCAAAGGTGGTAATTCCCGCTGATTCTTGGCCCCGATGTTGCAGCGCAAACAACCCAAAGTAGGTGAGGGCTGCCACCTCTGCCCTGGGTGCGTAAATCCCAAATACGCCGCAGGATTCTTCAGGTTTATCGACCTGGGAGGCAGATTGGGAAGCCGTGACAGAAGACGATCGCACGTTCATTGGGGGGTAGGCTCCAGGAACTGGGGCGGGTCACAACGGTAAAAGTCTGGATTAAAACAGAACGATGCTTAACGCATTAGCCCAAGCATCAGTACACAAAACATCATAAAGCGTACCCTCTTGAGACAACGGGGAATCAAAAGTAAACGGCTATCGGCTTTTAATTTTCTCTTAATATTGTGATCCTAGCATTCCCCGCTGTCTTGGCAGAGCGACCTTTAGGGGTTGAGGCGGCGCTCCAGCGCTTGACTCCAAGCCTGCTCCAGATGATCAACCGCCGTTGTGAGGAGCGTTTCTCCTGAGGCCAGGGCCAGGGTGAGGTGCCCATCACCGTTGACCTGGCCCAAAAGTTGCCAGCGATCGCCCAACATTTCAGCTAAATAGCTTTCCCAGGGGGCGCTCGCGCTCGGGGGGACAGAGACCAAGATGCGGGCTCCCCCTTCCCCAAACAGCAGCCGATCCCAACGCAAGTCAGGGGCTGACTCAACCGTGAGTTGCAGGGTTGCCCCCAGTTGACCGCTAATGCAAGCTTCGGCTAAGGCGACTGCTAGGCCCCCCTCGGCACTGTCATGGGCAGAGTTGACCCAACCCTGGCGAATGCCCGCTCGGCAGGCTGCTTGTACGGCTTTTTCTAAATCCTCATCCACCTTCGGGGGGCGACCGGCGACCGTGGCGTGGACTACGGTCAGATATTCTGACGCCCCCAAGGTGACCGCATCTGGGGCAGCTAAGCCCTGGGCTGGGGTCAGCCCTAAGAGATAAATCGCATCCCCAGGCTGTTGCCAGCCCTGGCCACACACCTGAGCGACATCCTCAACGAGGCCGACCATGCCCACCACTGGCGTCGGGTAAATCGGGGTGGGTCGCCCTGCACTATCAAGGGTTTCGTTGTAGAGCGAGACATTGCCGCCCGTGACGGGGGTGTCAAAGCTGCGGCACCCGTCAGCTAGCCCCCGGCAAGCTTCGGCCAGTTGCCAATAGCCGATGGGTTTCTCGGGGCTACCAAAGTTGAGGTTGTCGGTCACCGCTAGGGGCTCAGCGCCCACGCAGCTCAGGTTACGGGCGGCCTCCGCCACGGCAGCCTTAGCCCCTTCGTAGGGATCGAGATAGACATAGCGGGCGTTGCAATCGACGGTGGCGGCAATTCCTTTGCGTGTATTTCGATGCTGAGCGGCTTGGGGGCCTTCTAAGGGTCGCAGCCGCACCACCGCCGCATCGGCCCCACCGGGCAAGGTCACCGTGTTGTTTTGCACCTGGTGGTCGTATTGGCGATAAACCCAAGCTTTGGAGGCGATGGTAGGACTATCCAACAGCGCCAGTAAAACGGTTTCCCATGACTGCTGGCCCGCTCCCTCACCCAAGCCCTGGGCAGAACAGATGGGCAGGGTGGCCTCTGACCAACTGCGGGCCTGCTTGACATAGTCGGGCGGCTCGGTGATCAACTCCCTCGGATAGAGGGGCGTGTCCTCAGCTAGGGCACTGGCCGGAATCTCGGCGGCGATCGCCCCCTGGAAATGAATCCGCACAATTGGTTCAGCAATCACCGTACCGGCCACCACTGCCTGGAGACCCCACCGCTCAAAAATATCGATCAGCTCTTGCTCACGGCCCTTTTCGGCCACAAACAGCATCCGCTCTTGGGACTCGGAGAGCAAATACTCGTAGGGCACCATCCCCGTTTCCCGCACCGGGATTTTATCGAGGTCGAGATCAATGCCCACCCCGCCATTGGCTGCCATCTCGGAGGTGGAGCAGGTAATGCCCGCTGCGCCCATATCTTGGGCCGCCACCACGGCTCCGGTTTTAAAGGCTTCTAAGCAGGCTTCGACCAGGGATTTTTCAAGAAAGGGATCCCCCACTTGGACGGCGGGGCGATCGTCCATGGAGGCATCGCTGAGCTCGGCACTGGCAAAGCTGGCTCCCCCCATGCCGTCACGGCCCGTGGTCGAGCCCACGTAGAGTACTGGGTTGCCCACCCCTGAGGCTCCAGATTTAACGATTTCTGAGGTTTCCATCAGCCCCATGGCCATGGCATTCACCAGGGGATTGCCGCTGTAGGTGGCATCAAAGTAAACCTCACCCCCGACGGTGGGCACGCCAAAACAGTTGCCGTAGTGGGAAATCCCAGAAACCACCCCCGCAAAGATGCGCCGGGTATTGGGGTCTTCGAGGTTGCCAAATCGTAGGGCATTGAGCACGGCGATGGGCCGCGCCCCCATGGTGAAAATGTCCCGCAGAATTCCACCCACCCCGGTCGCCGCCCCTTGGAAGGGCTCTACCGCAGAGGGGTGGTTATGGGATTCGATTTTGAAGGCCAACTGCAAACCATCGCCCACATCCACCACCCCGGCGTTTTCTCCGGGGCCGACCAGGATGCGATCGCCCGTCGTCGGAAACTGCTTCAGTAGGGGGCGAGAATTTTTGTAGCAGCAATGCTCCGACCACATCACCCCGAACATGCCTAATTCAGCCCGATTGGGGTGGCGACCCAAACGGCGCACAATTTCCTCGTATTCCTCAGGCTTAATGCCTTCAGAGGCGATCTCTTCTGGGGAGAAGGGCGCTGCCATGATCAATGCTCCGTGAAACCCTCTGAATTCTACCGTTACTGGGTTTCGGGAACCGAAGCGCTATGCCTAAAAATAACCCTGAAGAATAAAATATCAATGTCGCCATTCCCCACTTTCCCGACGAAGAAGTGTGACTTTCGTCACACTTCTAGGTGACAGAGATCGTGGAATGGTTTGGATAACTTGGCAATAATACATTTGACTCAACTCTAGCCGAGTCATCTACAGGGAACACACACAGACCGACAGGCACACGGGAGTCCTGTCGGTTTTTCATTTCAACCTAAAAATCGTCTCACCGCCCTGCCGTTTCAAGATTCAGTGCTAGACACACAACAACAACGCTCAACTGGACGAATCCATGAGAAAACAGAGCTTTTCCGAAGCATCTACCTTACTATTTACTAGTTTAGCGCCCCTTGCAACTAATTCCTTGAGAATTCAGCAATTCTCAAGGAATTAGTTGAGAATCCAGCAATTCTCATTGTGGAGATTTACCGTTTGCCCAGAGTTTGCCATGGGCTTCGCCCTCCCAAAGGAGTAACCGTCCCCTGAGCGGAGTCGAAGGGGGCATTCTGATTGGGTTTTGGCTTCGACTTCGCTCAGCCAGCGTAGTTGTTGGGACAGTTACCCCAAAGGAATAGGGTGAATGGGCTTTCCCCGTTGGGGATGCTTCACGTATGGTCCAAGGGGCATGGCATGCCAATGGGAAGCCCGAGCGGCGAATGCAGCACCCGAAAAGCCATACTGAGAATTGTTGTTGAGAATTTAATGATTGGGACTACGCCATGGCCCCCATGGTGTTTTTCCAGGCGAGTTCTTTACACAAAACGTTCAGGGCGCGTTGATCGGTACCGCTAAAGCGTTGGCTGTCGATTAATTCAACGAGAACTTGCTGGGTAAGCTGGGCCGCAAACAGGCCGCCGGACTTGAGTAGGTGATTGTAATACCGAAATTGCGGCTGATCTTCAGCGGTGCAGTGGAAACGGTGGATGGTTGCTGCGGGGAGACCGTACACTGCCGTATTGACTGGCACCACTACCTTGGGAATGCCGTGGTTGCCGTAACAGGTCTGGTCGTTTTGTTCGAGGGTCCCGACCAAGACGACTCCGAGTAGGGTGCGGGTTTCGCTGATGAGATCGGGGGTAAACATGGGATCCGGTTCGCTCGACAGGCGCGGCCCATTGTTGAGAAACATCGGGTTGACCAACTGGGAGTTGTAGATCAACCCGACAGCCCAGTGGCGATCGCCATCCTCCAGAGCCACAAATTGCCCAAAGCCATAGTCTTCTGGCGGCGGCGGTGACGTCACATCATGGCCATCGTCCACTTGCACGACATAGTCACAGTGGGAGTTTGACTTGACGACCTTGCCGAGACGGCGACGTTGTACCGATCGCTCCAAAAAATCCATAGGTTAACTCCGTACCAAACCAGACCGCAGGCGACTGACATCGCTCCATAGTGATGAGGATACCGCCTTTCCCGTAGATCAAACGTACTGAAACCAGGCCGCTAACGACGCCTCCCTATCTCCGGCAGGCTCAGAACGCCAGCCCCACCTAAGACCGACAGCAGCAACCGCCTCGACCCTGACACGCATAAAAGGCATTTATCAATTGAATTAGTCACTTCGATTTACTTTAATCAATGCCTGCCTGGACTGTGGGGTAGCCAGGGCAGTACACTTATCGAAACATAGAGATAAATCTATTAGAGTCAATCCTCCATAGATTCAAGCCGGAATCCCTCTATAGAGATGGGTTTTGGTTGTCCGTTACCGACTGCGCCTTGGCCGCATATCCAACCGCCCACCCCCCATGATTACCGAAACCAGTTGGTTGATCCCTATCTATCCCCTCATCGGGGCCTTATTGACTATTCCTTGGTCTCCAGGATTGATTCGCCGCACGGGTCCTCGCCCAGCGGGCTACGTCAATATCATCGCCACGCTGATGGCCCTGGTGCATAGCGTCTTGGCCTTTGAGGCCCTGTGGAATCGCCACTCTTCGCCCCAATTCTTTTTTGCCCCCTGGCTACAGACGGCTGATTTCAGTCTGACGGTGCCCCTAGAAGTCTCGGCCACCACCCTCGGGGCCGTGGTCCTGATTACCAGTCTGAACTTGCTCGCTCAGATCTACGCAGTGGGTTATTTAGAGATGGACTGGGGCTGGGGCCGCTTCTTTGGCTTTATGGCCCTATTTGAAGCGGGGATGAACGCCCTGGTGCTGTGCAACTCCCTCTTTTTCGCCTACATCCTGCTAGAGATTCTCACCCTGGGGACCTACCTGTTGGTGGGGTTTTGGTACAACCAATCCCTGGTGGTGACGGGGGCAAGGGATGCCTTTTTGACCAAACGAATTGGCGACCTAATACTACTGATGGCAGTGCTCGCCATCTACCCATTCACCCATACCTGGGACTTCCGAGAGTTAGCGGCTTGGGCGCAAACTGCTGAGGTAGATCCGGCCTGGATTGGCCTGATTGGCATCGGCTTGGTGGCGGGGCCAATGAGTAAGTGCGCCCAGTTCCCCTTGCACCTATGGCTTGACGAAGCCATGGAGGGGCCACTGCCCAGCACAATTTTGCGGAATGCTGTGGTGGTCGCCACCGGCGCTTGGATCTTAGTCAAGTTGGAACCTGTCTTGGCGCTGTCGCCCATGACGTTAACCACGCTGATCGCGGTTGGGGCGATCACGTCCTTGGGTGCAACGTTGATTGCGGCGGCCCAAGTGGATATCAAGCGAGTGCTGTCTTACTTATCCAGCGCTTACATGGGTTTGGTGTTTGTGGCGGTGGGGGCTCAACAACCTGAGGCAGCGCTGTTGTTAGTGCTGACCTATGCCCTCGCCATGGCGGTGCTGGTGATGGGGGCAGGGTCGGTCATTATCAATGTGATTACCCAAGATTTGACCCAGATGGGTGGCCTATGGGGGAAACGTCCCGTCACCGGCATTTCAGTCTTAGTGGGGATTTGGGGCATCGTTGCCTTGCCCCCTTTGGGCGGTTTTTGGGCGATGCTCAAGCTCGTCTCTGGGCTCTGGGCCGATCACCAGGGGCTCCTCGTTGCCCTAGTCTTAGCGGTGAACTGGATTGCTGCCTTTAGCTTGGCCCGCATGTTTGGGCTGATGTTTGCCGGACAGCCCAGTCAAATGACAATCCGATCGCCAGAACCCCTTTGGCTGATGGTGGTGCCCATGGCGCTGACAGCGGGATTTACCCTGCACCTACCGTTGGTGATGGACGCGGTTCATCTATTGCCCATATGGTCAGGTCTGAATGCCGATCTGGCGGTAGCCCTGACCGGAGCCAGTGCGGCCGGATTTGGAATCGGAGCGGTGCTCTATGTGGGTCGTCAGGTCGAGAACCCGGCCAACATTGTTCCTGCGGGTTTGCGCAACTTACTGGCCTTTGACTTCTACACCCCCCGTTTATACAAGGGCACGGTGGTGTTGGGGGTAGCGCTGCTATCACGCCTCACCGATTGGCTGGATCGCTACCTGGTTGATGGACTCGTCAACTTCGTGGGGTTGGCCTCTCTGGTGAGTGGTGAAACTTTGAAATACAACAACACCGGGCGGTTTCAGTTTTATGTTTTCACCATTTCTATTGGGGTCGCGGTGATCGGGGTGGTGATGAGCTGGCGCTACTGGCCAGACATTTTTACGGCTGCGTTTTCGGGCTTGTGATCGCGGGTTAACCCTGATGTCTCTCCTGGCCCTGCTCTCCTAATTTCCTGCTCCCTTATCCCTCTAAACAACGATGCTGAGTGTTCTGATTTGGTTACCGATCTTTGGTGCGGGCTTGATCGCCTTTTTGCCCAAGGTATCTCCACAACAGGGGAGAGCGGGGGCGCTGGCGATCTCGGGCACCACGCTGCTATTGACGGTTTGGTTGTTTACCCAGTTCGACCTGGGGGATCCGACCTTTCAGTTCCGAGAATTTTTGCCCTGGGTGCCTCAGTTGGGGCTGAACTATGACTTAGGGATGGATAGCCTGTCGCTGCTGATGGTGGGGTTAAACAGCCTGATCACCTTCATTGCCCTATGGAGTAGTCAGGTTGATATGGAGCGGCCCCGCTTGTTTTATGCCCTGATGCTGGTGGTCAGTGGCGGCATGGCGGGCGCATTTGTGGCCCAAAATCTGCTGCTGTTTTTCTTGCTCTATGAGATTGAGCTGGTGCCCTTGTATCTGCTGGTGGCGATCTGGGGCGGTGAAAAGCGCAGCTATGCCGCGACGAAATTCTTGCTCTACACCGCGCTGTCCGGGGCGTTAATGTTGGCGGGCTTCTTGGCCACAGTCTTGCTGACGGGTAGCCAAGACTTTGCCTATCAAGCGGCCCTGGGGCAAGCCCTGCCGTTGCTCACCCAGGTGGTTTTGCTGGGTCTGTTGTTGGTGGCCTTTGGCATCAAGATTCCCCTAGTGCCGTTCCACACCTGGCTGCCTGATACCTATGTGGCGGCCTCTACTCCGGTGGCGATCATGCTGGGCGGCGTGCTTGCCAAGCTGGGTACCTACGGTCTGTTTCGATTTGGGTTGGGAATGTTTCCCGATGCTTGGTCGGTGTTGGCCCCTTACCTAGCGGTGTGGGGGGCGGGAAGTGTGCTCTATGGGGCGGTGACGGCGATCGCCCAAAAGGACATCAAGCGCATGGTGGCCTATAGCTCCGTGGGTCACATGGGCTACATCCTCCTGGGGGGAGCGGCCCTGACCAATTTGGCCCTGACGGGCGCAGTCACCCAAATGGTCTCTCACGGGTTGATTCTGGCGATTTTGTTCCATCTCGTCGGCGTGGTTGAGACCAAGGTCGGCACCCGCGAGCTAGATGTGCTGAATGGCTTAATGAATCCCATCCGGGGCTTACCCCTAATCAGTGCCCTGTTGGTGTTGGGGGGGATGGCCAGTGCTGGAATTCCGGGTCTGGTGGGCTTTGTGACCGAGTTTTTGGTGTTCCAGGGGAGCTACGCCACCTACCCGGTACCGACCCTACTGGCGGTGATCGGCACGGGCTTAACCGCCGTTTATTTCGTCATCCTGCTGAACCGCACTTGCTTTGGCAAACTAGACAACAGCATCGCCTACTTCCCTAAGGTCACTTTTTCTGAACGGGTACCGGCGGTGGTTTTAGCGGCGCTGATCCTGTTCTTGGGGATTCAACCGAACTGGCTGGTGCGCTGGGGCGAACCCACGGCCATGACGCTGGTGGCTGCAGCGCCAATGATGAAACCGACTGTGCCAGAGGCACCTCCGGTTGCCGCTGTCATCCCGCCTTTATAAGCCATGGGCTATAAAAGCTGCCATAGCCCCTCGGGTACTAAGTGAGGGTCATCCCGGCGAAAGTCATCAAGCGATCGCCACCGCGCCTTAAACTGCCGCTTGCCCTCGTTCACATCTAGCGCTGCCCGCCCGTACAGCGACTCATCGACAAACTTGGCGTCATACACAAACACAATCTCATGACCCGGCTTGCCCTCGTACTCAAACACCGATTCCAAAATCCCCAACAGTTGAATGCTATGGATTTCGGCACTCAGCTCCTCGCGGATCTCGCGGGTGATCGCCGTCTCACTGGTCTCACCAAAATCCAGTCCACCCCCCAGGGGTCTGCCAAAGCGCAGTTGCCTCACCGAGTCGGTGTCTTCATAGACGAGAATGCGATCGCCATGGCGGAAGAGGCAAATGGCGATCGGTCGAATGCGAGGTTTCTTGCCCA
>CAYGVA010000170.1:0-9052 GCA_964353225.1 uncultured Leptolyngbya sp. | reverse complement strand
TGCTGGTTAGGGGCCGATGTAGTATCCCACGCTCAGCGACGGAAATTGAACCCGTCTCCTCCGAAACAACAATACAAAGACATCGATCGACCCGCTCAGTAATGCCCATGGCAGCCCGGTGACGGGTTCCCAATTGCCGCGAAGCCGATCGCTCCGAAATCGGCAAAATCACACCTGCAGCCAGTACCCGCTTCCCCCGAATTAACACCGCCCCATCATGGAGGAGGGTGGTGGTTTGGAAAATCGTTTGCAGTAATTCCTTCGAGACCTCTGCATTGAGACGCACCCCCGGCACCGAAAAGTGACGCTCATCAATCGGTTTCTCACATTCCACAATAATCAGGGCACCGATCCGATTTTGAGAGAGATCCTTAACCGCATCCACCAGCTCATCAACGATATTGCTGCTGGGGGCGGGGGACTCCGGATAGGGCATGGTGAGCAGTTGGCGAAACTGTCCCTGACCAATATGCTCAAGCAGACGCCGAAATTCCCCTTGTAGCATCAGGGCCATGGCCACTGCCGCCCCAATCACCAATTTATCCAGCACAAAACCCAGCAGTTCTAGACCGAGCCGACGACTGAGGGTAGCCACGAGTAATAAGACAATAAAGCCCCTAACCATCCATAGGGTACGGCGCTCACCAATGAGCACCAAGATGGTATAGAGGAGCAACAGAACCAAGGCCACATCCAAGAACGGGAGCAGCCAAACTCGCGAGAGATTGAGTATGATCTGCCCTTGCTCCGATAAGTAACGCATGGGCGGTACTGTCACCTAAAACTGGCCGATAAAGGGGCAAGTGAGGTCAAGATTAACCCCATGTACGCCCAAGTCACCTTTGATCAACCTAGACACAACTGAGCCCCATGCATGCCTAGCCTACTCGGCCTCAGCTCGATCAACTAGACCAATCCACTCATTCAAGGCTAGGGGTAGGGTTGCCCAACATGGCGGGCAGGCAATCCTGACGCACTAAATCCTGGATGGTTTCGCGCCTAATAATTAGACAGGCTTCTCCGTTACCCACAATCACTGCCGCCGGTCTCGGCACCCGATTGTAGTTGGAGGCCATGCTGTAATTGTAGGCACCGGTCGCAGCAATCACGAGAATATCCCCAGCCTGCAGCGGGGGAAGGGCTGCTGCTTGGACAACGACATCCCCAGACTCGCAGTGTTTACCGGCAACGGTTACTGTTTCCGACAGGGGGGTCGACATCTGATTACCCACCAGCGCCCGATAAACGGATTGATAGGTGATGGGGCGGGGATTATCAGACATCCCTCCATCCACGGCCACATAGGTACGGGTATCGGGCACCGTTTTTTGACTGCCCACAGTATAGGCAGTGACACAGGCAGAGCCCACCAGCGATCGCCCCGGCTCACAAATCAGGCGCGGCAGGGGCACACCCCTCTGTTCACAGGCTTGCGCGATCGCCTGGCTGACGGTAGCCACCCAAGTGTCAATACTGGGGGGATCATCACTTTCTACATAACGAATGCCCAGGCCACCGCCCACATCCAATTCCGTAATGGGTAACCCATACTGCACAGCCTTTTGGAGCCAATGCACCATCACATCCCCTAAATCAGCATGGGGTTGAGTCTCAAAGATTTGGGAGCCAATATGGGCATGAAGGCCGATACAGTGCAACCCAGGCTGCTGGCTAACGTAGGCAAAAACCGCCTCCAGCTGATCGGGATCAAACCCAAACTTGCTATCCAGATGTCCGGTTTGAATGTACTCGTGGGTATGACATTCAATGCCAGGGGTGAGGCGCAGCAAAATCGTTACGGGAGCCGCCGCTGTTTCTAATAGGGTGACTAAGGTTCGCAGCTCATGCCAGTTATCTACCACAATGCGGCACCCGACTGCCACGGCATATTGCAGTTCCTCCAGGGATTTATTGTTGCCATGGAAGTAGATATGATCCGCCGTCGCCCCTGCCTCAATCGCGGTGTACAGTTCCCCCGCAGAAACCACATCGATCCCCAATTTTTCCTGGGTCACCACAGCGCAGACCGCTAGACAACTCCAAGCTTTAGAGGCATATATCGCCAGGGACGGCCCTGGGTAATGCTGGCGCAGGGCCTCGCGATACTGCCGACAGGTCGCTCTTAGGGTAGCCTCATCCAGAATGTACAGTGGGGAGCCAAACTGCTTGACCAATTCCGGGACATCACAGCCTCCAATCGTCAGGTGATCGGCAGGGGACACCTGTGCGGTCACCGGCAACAGCGATTGATTAGGGGAGAGGGCGTGTTCCTGAGACTGAGGGAGATAACGACGGCTAGTCTGAGACAGGTCAACAGTGGACACCATGGGACGTTGGGTGAAAGGGCAGTGGAGATGGTCAGCAGCAACCGAGTGCGCGTCTCGGCCTATAGGTCTCTCAGTGTACAATTGAGCCCTGATCAGGGGCCATTTGGTGGTGAAATCGGTTTCTTGTTACCCCTTAACTGCTGTCGACTTACCCGCAGTTGTGCAGCTTGATCAGCTTTGCTTTGGGGGATTGTGGACCCTGTCGGGCTATGAACGAGAGCTGGCTAGTCCGAATAGCGATCTCCTGGTGCTGACTCAGGGCAATGGGCGGCCTAAAGCCAATGACATTAGCAATCCAGACGGGTGCCCTGAAGTTGGACTCATTGGAGTTGGCTGCTGTTGGGCGATCCTAGATGAAGCCCATATTACGCTTTTGGGCATTACCCCCCCCTGTCAAGGCCAAGGGTTGGGCCAATGGCTACTGTGGATGTTGCTCCGGGCGGCACGGGATCGCGGTTTGCAGCGCGCCACCCTAGAGGTCCGAGCTAGCAATACACCGGCACTCCATTTATACGAAAAATTTGGGTTTCAGATTGCTGGGCGGCGGCGGCATTACTACAGCGATGGGGAAGACGCCCTCATTCTATGGATGCGCGGATTGAGTGATCCCAACCTAGGGTCAACGTTCCAGCAATGGAGCGAACGGAGCCATAATCGCCTCTCCAGCAATGGATGGCAACCCTTGGGAGCAGACCCGGTGGCATCAGGCCAGAATATGGGTCAAATTCAATGAATCCTGCCACTGAACCGATGACAAGAGGGACGGTTACCCTCACCCTGCCCTCCGTTAGAACGGCTCAACCCCTGGTTTAGCAAGCTGTTCGCTGGGTCACAGTTCACCAATACCCCTGTGCTAAAATCAGCATAACCAGCGTACAGGCGGGTATTTGGATTTCAGCTAATGTTTGAACGCTTCACAGAAAAAGCTATTAAAGTCATCATGCTCGCCCAAGAGGAGGCCCGTCGTTTGGGCCATAACTTTGTGGGTACTGAGCAAATCCTATTGGGCCTGATTGGCGAGGGGACTGGTGTTGCTGCCAAAGTTCTCAAGTCAATGGGCGTTAATCTCAAAGATGCTCGCATTGAAGTCGAGAAAATCATTGGTCGGGGATCAGGCTTTGTTGCCGTTGAGATCCCCTTCACCCCGCGAGCCAAAAGGGTTTTAGAGCTATCTCTTGAGGAAGCGCGGCAACTCGGTCACAACTATATCGGGACCGAGCATCTGCTCCTAGGCTTAATCCGAGAAGGGGAAGGGGTTGCGGCCCGCGTCCTCGAAAATCTTGGGGTTGATCTATCCAAGGTCCGCACCCAAGTGATTCGGATGCTGGGTGAAACCGCTGAGGTCTCTACCGGTGGGGGTCAAGGACGCACCAAAACCCCGACGCTGGACGAATTTGGGGCCAACCTCACTCAGATGGCAGCCGATGGCAAGCTAGATCCGGTGGTGGGTCGGCAAAAGGAAATTGAGCGGGTTATCCAGATCCTGGGTCGCCGGACTAAAAATAACCCGGTTCTCATTGGGGAGCCTGGCGTAGGTAAAACCGCGATCGCCGAGGGTTTAGCCCAGCGGATTTCCACCGGCGATATTCCCGATATTCTCGAAGAGAAACGGGTGGTCACCTTAGATATTGGCCTGCTGGTGGCTGGAACCAAGTATCGAGGGGAATTTGAAGAGCGACTCAAAAAAATCATGGATGAAATCCGCTCTGCCGGAAACGTCATCCTGGTGATTGATGAAGTCCATACTTTGATTGGGGCGGGCGCTGCGGAAGGGGCCATTGATGCGGCCAATATTCTGAAGCCTGCCTTGGCTCGGGGTGAACTTCAATGTATTGGCGCGACCACCCTGGACGAGTACCGCAAGCACATTGAGCGGGATGCGGCCCTGGAACGCCGATTCCAGCCTGTGATGGTGGGTGAACCCACCGTTGCGGAAACCATTGAGATCCTCCATGGTTTGCGCGATCGCTACGAACAGCACCACAAACTCAAGATTCAGGACGAAGCCCTGGATGCGGCAGCGAAGCTCTCCGATCGGTATATTTCGGATCGCTACTTGCCAGACAAAGCCATTGACCTAATTGACGAGGCCGGTTCTCGAGTACGGCTCATCAACTCACAGTTGCCCCCTGCCGCCAAGGAACTCGACAAAGAACTCCGACAACTTCTGAAAGAAAAAGACAACGCAGTCCGCTCCCAGAATTTTGATAAGGCAGGGGAGTTGCGCGATCGCGAAATGGAGATCAAGGCTGAAATTCGGACCATTGCCCAAGGCAAAAAGTCTGAAGAGACCGACGGTGATGATTCTCCCGTGGTTACAGAAGAGGATATTGCCCATATCGTCGCCTCTTGGACCGGTGTGCCCGTCAACAAGCTCACCGAATCCGAATCCGAGAAGCTCCTCCATATGGAGGACACTCTCCATCAACGGCTCATTGGCCAAGATGAAGCTGTCAAAGCCATTTCTAGAGCCATCCGTCGGGCAAGGGTCGGGCTCAAAAGTCCTAATCGTCCCATTGCTAGTTTTGTCTTCTCTGGCCCAACCGGCGTTGGCAAAACGGAACTGGCCAAGTCCCTAGCGACTTACTTCTTCGGAGCCGAAGAAGCCATGATTCGGCTGGATATGTCCGAGTTTATGGAGCGCCACACGGTTTCCAAGTTAATTGGCTCCCCTCCAGGCTATGTCGGCTATAGCGAGGGCGGTCAGCTCACCGAAGCGGTACGGCGGCGTCCTTACACCGTGGTTCTCTTTGATGAAATTGAGAAAGCCCATCCCGACGTCTTCAACATGCTGTTGCAGATTCTAGAAGATGGTCGCCTTACCGATGCCAAGGGGCGCACGGTGGACTTCAAAAATACCCTCCTGATCATGACCTCGAATATCGGGTCTAAAGTGATCGAGAAGGGGGGCGGTGGCCTCGGATTTGACTTTGAGGAAAACCAGGCCGAGTCCCAGTACAATCGCATCCGTTCCCTGGTGAATGAGGAGCTGAAGCAGTATTTCCGCCCAGAGTTCTTAAATCGTTTGGACGAAGTCATTGTCTTCCGTCAGCTCACCAAGGACGAGGTGAAGCTGATCAGCGACATCCTACTCAAGGAGGTCTTTGGCCGCCTGATGGAACAGGGCATTGCCCTAGAGGTCACGGAGCGGTTCAAAGATCGACTGGTGGAAGAGGGTTACAACCCCAGTTACGGTGCGCGGCCTTTACGTCGTGCCATAATGCGCCTATTAGAAGACACCCTTGCAGAGCAAATTCTCTCAGGAAGTTTGGGCGATGGGGATACAGCCGTAGTGGACGTTGATGAGCAGGGCAAGGTGTTTATCCAAGCCAGTGAAAAAAAGCGTGAGCTCCTACCCCAAGGCGCGGAATAATTGTCGCTAATCGGCTAGCTGTCTAGAACAGGGTGAGCAGCGTATAGATACGCTGCTCACCCTGTTTACTTTTGTAAAGGCATTCTCAGGTTTCTTGCCTTGGTTGAAACCTAAACTTGATAATAGTTAAAGAGCCGTTGCAATTGGGTATCGTTTTGACTCAATTAGCGATGCGGATGCTGAAATAATTTGGAGTCATATCAAGCATGGGTCTGATCAAAAACGTTGTGGGCGCAATCTCAGGCATTGTCGGCACCCTGTTTAGTGTGATCTTAGGCATATTTGGCCTCGGTAAAAAGTCAGAATTTTTCTTGGAGCTAGATGAGTCCGCTATCCCAGCTGCCGCACCGGTCAAGGAAGCTCCGGTCCCTGCCCCTAAAGCAGCTGAACCTTCGGTGGCTCAGCCTGTCGCTGTCGCAGCGGCACCTCAGGCCCCCAAGGCTAAAGCCACCGAAGGTGCGCTAACATTTGCAACCGACTTCCTGGTTAACCCCAGCCTTAGCAACACCAGTCGCCGTCGGCCTGGTCCCAGTCTTTCTCCCTTTGCAAACATGGCAAAAGAGATGAAGCGTTCTGCTTCTATCGGCTAAACCAGTTGAAACAAATCGGTTGTAATCGATTTCGGGTCCGTTCTCTTGAGAGCGGGCCTTTTTAAGGTTTATGCGGAGGCGTTGGTATGGGGAAACCGCAAAAAATGCAGACCACTGTAGAGGTGGAAGGCGGCATCCCAGGGGGTATCCTTGCGGCGCACCAACGGCATATTGGGATTCAGGAAAGGCATCAGGTCAATGTATTCCAAAGCACCTTCACCAAAGTTGCTAAACCCCGATTGGATGGGGCCTGAAATTTTGTTGAGAATGTGATCCCGGAGCGCGTTCCATTGCAGACGAGTAGAGGGGCCAGAAGCGGTTTTAGGGACCATTTCCGGCAGGGGGTTACCATGCTTAAATTGATAGGTACGATCGCATAACCGTAACAAACAGCGGCGATCGTGGAAATGTAGATCGATGACTTCGGCGTGATCTTGGGTTTTTTCCTTCCGCTCCAATTTGCCCCAAGCATCCCGATCTATGACCGACTCAAATAAGGGCAGCGCTCCAATCAACGCCTGAGTAACCTCCGACCAATCAAAGCTGATTTCCCCTAGCTGACCAGTTTCGCTTTGGCAAACCACAGTGCCAGGGGAACCCACAGAACGGAAGTAATTCACCTGAAAGGTTTGAAGCTGCTTGATCTCGGTTTGGTCAACCCAGAAAGCAGGCATTTGGGCAGCTCTTAGGGACTCCCCCAAAAAACGGAGCTCCCCCAGCGGGCCAACGCGATGGAGCCGCCAACCCTTACTGGGCAACTGCAGCCGGGCCATATAGGGATCAATCTGGAGGATTTTCGCTAAGCCCTGGGCAGCAGCGCTTCGAGCCGCATCCCCTTGCACCGGTTCCAGACAGAGAATGCCAGGGGCATCACTATCGGGGCTGGAACGAGCGGTTGCTAACGCCGCTTCCCGCGCCTGTAATAAATGGGTTTGGATACGCTGGATGCCCTGACGGGCCTGGCCCATAAGCTTGGGCACCGTGGCTTTCTGCAATAGCTTTAGATAGGTGCGTTCTGCGGTTTCCCATTTGCCGATCGCTTCCTGATAGTGACCGATCGCCAGCAATAGCCACGGATCCTGGGGATCTTTGCGCTTCCACTGTTGGAGCAGATTGGCAGCCGCTTGATAGTTGCGCTCTTTTAGGGCGGTTTCGATCAGATCCTGCATGATTTCAATGGGGGGATGCCAGGGTGAGCAACTCACAGAACTATTGTAAGAGGCTATTTGAAAAGCCTTGTCCCGTTATTCGAATGCAGGGACTACCCAGAACGAGCAACGGCAACATCAGGAATCCAACCGATATACTGACGGCCTACAGCCGTACCCAATACCGGCCTACCCCCTTTTCAAAAAGCCCCTTAAGCGTGCAATCAGGATGCGGCTTCTATCCTAAGACAGATAACACTGCCCTCTCTCCCCCGCTCTCCCACCCAGGCAGCGCCAAGACTAACATCACCTGGCTCCTGCGGCGATCTTCCCCAGTTCCCCTAATAATTTTTCTAGGTGCTCTGGGGTATGGGTGGCCATCAGGGTAATCCGCAGACGGCTGGTGGGCACGGTGGGAGGCCGCACCGCACTGAGGAATAAACCTTGGGCCATTAAACGCTGTTTCAGCGCCATGACGGTAGCAGCATTTGTCACCTCAATGCAGAGAATGGGTGAGTCAGAGGGGAACCGCTTCCCGAACGGACGGTGGGGAGAGGGGTGAGCCAACAGAGCGTCGAGGCCAGCGGTGAGGGTGCAGATGTGTTCCTGTAGGCGATCGCGCCGCTCCGGCTCGGATTGAACAATCTCGATGGCTTGACAGGCGGCAGCCGTAGCCGCCGGGGTTAACCCGGTGGTGTAGATCCAGCTAGAGGCGCGGTTGCGCAGAAAATCAATCAGCTCCGCTGATCCCGCCACATATCCCCCGAGGCTCCCCAAGGCTTTGCTGAGGGTGCCCATTTGTACGAGGGGACGACCTCGACAGCCTAAATGCTCGACGCCCCCCGCGCCGGTGCGCCCCAAAACGCCGGTCCCATGGGCTTCATCCACCAGCACCATGGCTTCAAATTGTTCGGCCAGGGCCAAAATCGCTGGCAAAGGACACAGGTCACCATCCATACTGAAAACACTGTCGGTGAGAATCAAACAGCGACGATACTGCTCCCGGTGTTGGGTGAGCTGTTCTAGCAGGTGTTGGGTGTCGCTATGGCGGTAGTCGAACACGGTCGCGCCGCTTAGCTTGGCCCCATTAATGAGACTGGCATGGTTGTACTGGTCCGATAGGATCAGATCGCGCTGGCCGACTAGGGCGGTAATGGTGCCGATATTGGCCAGATAACCCGAGCTGAAAACAATGGCATCCGCTGTGCCTTTGAAATTGGCCAGGGCGGTTTCGAGTTGACGGTGGAGGGGGCGATGACCGCTGAGCAGCCGCGAACCGGTACTGCCGGTGCCGTATTGCTGGACAGCGGCGATCGCCGCCGCCCGTAAGCGCGGATCTCCGGCCAAACCCAGATAATCATTGCTGGCAAAATTCACCAAGGGCTGTCCTTGGCCGACCATGACCGGACCCGGCAACCCTTCCAGGGGCTGCACGGCCCGATGCCAGTGGGCGCGGTGAATGGTTTGGAGAGAGGTCGCTAGCCAGCCGTAGGGATCAGAGGCCAAAAATCGTTACCTTAATGCTCACAATGCTCTGGGGCTGTCGCCACATTCGCTAGGTCCTGCTGCTGGCAGTTGGGGCACAGCCCAAAGAATTCGAGGGTGTGATAAAAG
>CAYGVA010000169.1:0-9098 GCA_964353225.1 uncultured Leptolyngbya sp. | reverse complement strand
TTGAGCTGACTCAAAAGCAGGATGGCAACGCGGAGGATGAACACTTGTCTGAAAGCCTCTAGCCTTCAGGGCGGTCACGATGAGATGCTAGGGGTTGATCGCGATATGATCTGGCCCGGTGCGTTCACATCCAAAATGGCATCCCATTCGAAGGAAGACGCCTAGATGGGGCGACCGTCGGCTTAGTCAGACCGGTGTGACGAGTACCTGATCCGATAATTTCCACCCCAATTGCAGATACGAAGGGGTAACCGTCCCACACATCACGCTGGCTGAGCGGAGTCGAAGCCAGATCTTCCGAAAAAGTCCCCTATTCCCTGCGGGAAGGCAAAGCCCACGACTCCGCTCAGGGGACGGTTACTACGAAGGGAGCAGAAGGGGACAGAAAATGAATAGATCCAGCGATGTTGTTTGTGATTAAGTTTGCTCAAAAAAGTATGGAGGACTGACATTTGTCTGCAACCCTTGGGTTTGTTTTTGGAAGATTGATACCCGCTTGAATTTACGATTACTTCTCTTTATTAAACATGCTAAAGGATGTGTCTCTAGATACCGTAGAAGCAGTTTTAGCCGCCAAGAATAGCGGTGCTGATTTAAGCCGCCAAGATTTTTACGGATTCAACTTCAGCGGCTTAGACCTAAATCAAGTGGGATTGAGGCAAGCCATTCTCATTCGGGTGAATCTCAGAACTGCACAGTTAGCGGATGCAGACCTATGTTTTGCGGATTTGAGAGGTGCTGATTTAAGCTGCGCTGTTCTGACCCGCACTAAGCTTAAAGGCGCTTGCCTCTATCGCGTCAATTTGAAGGGTGCCAACTTGATCGAGGCGGACCTGACGGAGGCTCAACTCCAGGGTGCTATCTATGATAGCGACACGCTTTTTCCGGCAGGGTTTTCTTATCAAAATTCCGGTGCGATCGGCCCTAATGCCAGTTTGAATGGTGCTGCCCTCAATACTGCCAACCTACATCAAGCAGATCTGCGCGGGGCAAATTTATTGGGAGCCTATTTAGGGGGTGCCAATTTGACCGAGGCTAATTTGCAAGGCGCACGTTTAGTACAGGCGGACTTGCGAGGGGCTATTTTAACTGGGGCAAGCCTAAGACAGGCACGGATGAACGGCACAAACTTAGCGGGGGCTGATTTCCGCGCAACGGATTGGACCGATGCCAGTTTTGAGCAGTTTGAGAGTATCGCTGGGGCCGATTTTACCCTTGCCCACGGATTGAGTGCGGACATGAGAGCTTTTCTGCTCAGCCAACCGGCTGAGCAGTTGGATACGATCAATGTGCTAACGCGTAAAACGACGCGAGATAGTCTTACCGCTGTAACCGTCCCCTGAGCGGAGTCGAAGGGGACTTTTTCGGGAGATCTGGCTTCGACTCCGCTCAGCCAGCGTAATGTGTGGGACGGTTACTACCGCTTCAAGTCTCTGAATGGAAAACCCGCGATAAACTGGTTCCCGTTAAATACGGTACTAACTAGAATTGGCGATCGCCCCCAGGCAGTGCCGAGACAAGGGACGACGGCTATGCATGACCGGCCAAAACTAGGATTTGACGACGGTCCAATCTTGTTTGAGTAAGCTCATAAAGGTGGCGATGCCTTTAGAAAAGTCTTGGGGATCCGGCTGAACATACTCCGGAAACTCTTCGTAATATTGCCAGGGTTCTGAAGGACTATGGCGTAGGTGAAGAACGCGATCCTCCCCCACTCGCTTCCAAAGCATTTGACCGTCTTTAGGAATTTCAGCCATAGCAGCCTCTTTCTTAAACAACATCTTGGGCAAACACCCTTGCGATTCAGCCCATTGTGCCAGGATGGACGCTAACGTATGTAACAAAACGTACAAAGCGCTGGACTTTTTCGCCCTCATGTGAAATTAATTTCCCTGGGGCCTTGCCTAGCAAGATGTTCGGGGTGATTCGGTTGCACGAAGCATTTTAGGGGCAGATGTCAACCTGAGAACCCGCCATCGTCGGGCTAGATTATTCGTCCAGCAGTGGTTCCATGGCGGCTCGAATAACGGTGTGGTCATTATCTGTCCGCAGTTCTGCCAAGGCTGCTTTTGCAGCAGGACTGTCAAAGTGCTTTAGGGCTGAAGCGGCACGGGCGCGCAGGTGTGGGGTCTCTGAGTCTTTCAATATCAATAGCTGAGAGAGGACATTGTCTGTTTCGCTGGAATGGGCAAGAGACCCTAATGCCGAGATCGCGGCTTCCTGCACAGGGATGTCTGCCCCTGAGATCGCAACCAGGCAGACCTCCAGGAGTACTTCAGGGCAATCCATCTCGACTAATGCCGCCAAAATACTGGTGCGCACGAGCCAATGATCATCTTTGACAAAGCTTTGGAGCAAATGGGGGCTAGAAATACGGCCAAATAGGGAGAGTGAATTGGCTGCTTCTGCCCGCACATTGGGGGTATTGTCAAACATCATTAATTCCAATAAACCCGCAAAGGCATCGGAGGTTTTTTGGTGTCCAAGCTCTCTGGCCACAAAGGTGCGTACCAAAAACTCCTGATCCAGGATATGTTTCGTTAGCAATGGTGTTGCGATATCTGAGGGATAATCCCTGAGTGCAGCGATCGCTTTGATCCGGTAGTTATAATCCGACTGTTGTAAATTGCTTTTGATCTGCGGCAATTCCATAGCTGTATTAAGATGTGCAACGCACAGTCAGTAACTGTATATATGCTAATTTTAAGGGCATGGGATGTGTTTAGTAATCGATAGGGATTGGAGGAAGCAATATACACATAATTTCAGCTTACTAATTGAATCGAGTTGCCATTGAACCAGTCGTCTTCTAGCTCCCAATAATGTCAAGATGATTTTGATGACATGGATGCCTAATAAATCTTATCTATGTAAATTAAACGTTTGAATTCCTAAACAGCTTTACATCTAAACTAATGCCCCTAAGCGAAAAGATTCAACAACTCATTCAAAAGTCTCGTATTGTTAGTTTTGCCACTTGGCATGATTATTATCCGGGGGCGGTGATTGAGGTCTTTCAGATGGCGGATGACGAATCGCGCTATTTGACGGATCAAGACTTAGCTCAAATCGAAGCCCTCGCGCCTCAAACGGCGGCATCACTTTCAGCGACTCGAATCCTGCGGGATCAGGTGAGCGCTATTGTTGACGAGGCCCGAGGCTCTGTATTGAAAACGTTTCCAGACATCACCCAGCCGGGGGGTGGGCTCTATCCAGCAGCACGGGCCGATGCTTGCTGGCGAGATTTCTGGCACTTTTTGCGATGCATCACCTACGGGATTGCCGGTCAGCGCACCGACTACACCAGTGCCGAAGGGTTATCCCATATGCAGCTTTTGTATCAGGAATTGCAGGTGCCGTTAGATGCGATGGTTGTGGGTTTGATCGGCCTGAAGCAAGCCAGCCTCAGGCGTTTGGATGCTGACACGGCTGATTTAGAATCCTGCTTTGATCACTTAATCACCCAGCTCCAGCAATTTAGCCCCATGGGCTAAGGCCCATTTTGCCGCCTCAGCAACCTGTGAATTGGTATCGTGACTCAGGTACTTTAGGGCTGATTGGCTTTGGGGGGTCGGCATATTTCCCAAAGCCTCAACCACCCGTTTGCGGATCAGCCAATTTTCCGACGCCACAAAGTCCAATATTCGTGGGATCTGCTCGCTGGCTCCAATCTCGCCGAGGGCCATAATGGCGGCTTCTTGTAGCAGGGTTTCTTCTTTATCCAAGGCTTCTAGCAAAACCTCAATGGCTTGGGGATCCTTTAGATTGCCCAGGGCTACGGCCGTGCTAAATTGCACCAGCCAGTGGGTATCTTCAAAAAAGGCATGGCTAAGGGCTCCGATGGCTTGGCGATCGCCCAGATAGCCCAGCGCTCCAGCGGCCATGGCGCGTACGTTGTAATCTGGGTCAGATTCTAGGATGTGAATGAGCTGAGGCAAGCTGTTGGGAACGGGTTTAATGCCCAGGGAAAATGCCGCCATGCCCCGCACTCGCTCCGCCTTGTCTTGGAGTGCCTGCTGCACAAGCGGGTAAGCAGCTTGGGCCGACATCGACGCTTTTTGGAGTTCGAGCATTGCCAAAACCCGAGTTTTTAGGTTGGGGCTATGGAGCTGTTCAGACAAATCCTTTAATGATGGGGGCGGATCATTTGGATTGAACAATGTCACTCGCCTGTATTTCCATGTCCATATCAAACAGCATGGTTGTCATATATCGCTCTGTCCACTCTGTCCCAAAGGACTTTTCTAGAATCCGGCGGGTTTTATCATTTTGCTGCTGCTTGGTGCAGTAGTTCCGTTGACCGGCCACAACACCCAAAATATCTTGGGCGGAGGTGAGGGGCTGGGCAGTACAGGCTAATTGGCAATGGAGAGTTAAAAAGTCTGTCACCCGCTGCAAAAACAAGGCTTCCTCAGCGTCACCCACCGGACGAATAAATAGGCAATGGTCGGAAAAAATATCACCCCATTCCGGCAATTCCCGCGCTTGGGAAAAGTTTAATGCCGGTAGTGCAGATAAAAGCGCTTGGTATTTTTCGGGCAAAGCACGCTCTCGATTAACGGGGGAGAGATCGACAATGGCCGCACTGATCCCGCCCCCCCGCCGACCGACGAGATCTGTCCCAAAAATGGGCAGATCATAGTCAGCATTCGGAAACATGACGCAGTGCAAAATATCTAAGCCGTTACCAATTTGTGCCAACTCCATGTGTAATTTACGGAATTGAGGGGTTTGATAGCAGCAGTTTTCGATGACGACTTTTTCTTCTTCTAGGCAACCCTCGATGTATCCCAAATCCTTTGGGATTTTGTAGGGTGATACCGCTAACGTATTTTGCCAAATGGCTTCAATGCCGTTGGCTAAGGCTCGAATCAAAGGATTTTGAGTATTTCGCAAGGATGGTTGCATAGACTTAAAAAGACGCTTTCACTCGGTGGAAATCAGGACTGGATGGCCTTATCTCCGGCACCGGCTCAGTATGTTGAATAGCACGTCCAAGATCATTCCAATCAGATAATGCTTCCAGGAGCAACACCGTGAATCTGCGGCGAATGGAAGTTCTGAAGAAGGTTAATTGGCCCATTGCCGTCAGAGTACGCTTGCGTTGACCTTCGCTGTTTAGCTCCACCAGAGGCATCAAACGTAGGCACTAATTGGACGAGGCAACGCCATGGCAAGTTCACGACGTACCCTATTTGATGGCCGTGTGGCGCTCTCATCAAAAAGTCACCATAGTCTGAAATGATGACCGTTTTTGTTACGTTTCCTTACCCCGTGGGCTGGGTGGATTTGGGGGGAATTGGTTTTGCCAGCCTCTGAGTTGACTAGCCGACGAGTCGCACGAATTTCTTTTTGCCCACTTGCAGCACCTTGCCGATGAGTGCCGCTGGCTCCTCAAAGGTGAGGTTGGGATCGGCGATGCGATCGCCCTCCAACTTAACCGCGCCCCCTTTGATTTGTCGGCGGGCATCGCTACTGCTGGGGCAGAGGGGGGTGGCCCCTAGCAGATAAAAGGCCTTGGCCGGAAAGTTGACGGCGGCTAGGGAGAACTCAGGCACCGCCTCGGCTTCGCCGCCCCCCTGCACCAAATTGATCGCATCCTGCTGGGCCTGTTGGGCTGCGTCATCTCCGTGGCATTGGCGGGTGATCTCTAGGGCTAAGGCTTTTTGGCGATCGCGGGGATTTTCCGGCAAGTTATCCAGGGGCAGGCGAGTCAGCAGCTCAAAGTACTGCATCACCCGCTGGTCAGGCACCTTCTCTAACTTGGAGTACATGGTGAGGGGGTCTTCCTGGAGACCCACGTAGTTGCCCAGGGATTTGGACATTTTTTGGGTGCCATCGGTGCCCAGCAGCAAGGGCATCAATAGGCCAAACTGGGGCGCTAGGCCAAAGTGGCGCTGTAGATCCCGACCGACCGCAATATTAAACTTTTGGTCGGTGCCCCCTAGCTCTACATCGGCTTTGACCGCCACCGAGTCATAGCCCTGCATGAGGGGGTAAAAGAACTCATGCAAAAAGACCGGCGTGCCCTTTTCATAACGCTCGGCAAACCCCTCTTTAGCCAGCATTTGCCCCACGGTCATGGTGGCAAACAGCTCCAAAATCTTGCCCAGGTCTAGGCCCGTCAGCCATTCGGAGTTGTAGCGAATTTCGAGCCGTCCGGGGGTGTCGAAGTCTAGGATGGGCCGCACCTGCTCCAGGTAGGTTTGGGCATTGGCTTGGACATCGGCCTCGGTGAGTTGCTTCCGCACCTCAGACTTGCCGGTGGGGTCACCAATGCGTGCGGTGAAGTCACCGATGATCAGCACCGCCGTATGGCCCGCGTCTTGAAAGGCCCGCAGCTTTCGCACCGGGATGCTGTGGCCCAGGTGAATCTCAGCCCCGGTGGGGTCGATGCCCAATTTAATGCGGAGGGGGCGATCGCTGGTTTTGAGGCGAACTAACAGATTTTGATGGGGATCTTCCCCCTCGCTCTGATCAGGAAAAACCTCCGTCACTCCCCGGTAGATCCATTCAAATTCGTCAGGCATAGGTACGATGGGCTGGTTTCAAATACAGTTGCGGTCAAGCAGAGAAAATCGGACAACGGCATAAAGTGGCGGAGTCCAGATGAGTAGCTTATTCTAGTGCCAACTGGGGTAACGTTCCCCTTTGCGTGGGCCGCTGTGGACAAGTTCAGACCCTATAATTGCAAAACCATCAACGCCAGCAAAGCCCCACATCCCCTTATATCTTCATAAAACCCGGTGTCTTCCAACACAGTTCCCCAACGGCGGCCTCGCCGGTCTCAAGCTTCTTCTGGTGTCATTCAGTACATCCAGGATGTGGGCCAAGTTACCGTAGCCTCACTGCTGGGGACGACCATGTTGGTGAGTTCTATCGCCGCTGGTGGGCTGGTGGGTCTGGCCATTAGCTTTCGCAACTTGCCCGACGTACGGGTGCTGCGCAATTATCTGCCCAGCGAAACCAGCTACATCTACGACATCAATGGCACGCTGCTCTATAGCCTCCACGATGAAGCCAATCGGGATGTCGTTGATCTAGACGATATTTCCCCTAACCTCAAGCGGGCGGTGCTGGCCATTGAGGACAGTTATTTCTACTCCCACAAGGGGATTAACCCCAGTAGTGTGGGGCGGGCCTTGTTGGCCAATTTCCGCGCGGGCAGCACGGTGGAGGGCGGCTCTACGGTCACCATGCAGTTGGTGAAAAACCTATTTTTGTCCCCAGAACGGGCCATTAGCCGCAAGGTGGCTGAGGCGGTCTTGTCCCTGCGGTTAGAGCAAATTTTTGAAAAGGATCAGATCCTAGAGCTGTACCTCAATCAGGTTTATTGGGGGCACAACACCTACGGGGTCGAGACCGCCGCCCAGAGCTATTTCAATAAATCCGCCGCCGATCTCACCCTGGCCGAGTCGGCAATGATGGCGGGCTTAATTCAGGCCCCGGAGGAATACAGCCCCTTTGTAGACTACCCCCTGGCCAAACAACGTCAGGCGATCGTGCTGGGCCGAATGCGGCAACTGGGTTGGATCAGTGCCGAGGAAGAGGCCACGGCCAAAGCTCAGCCTTTATTAATTGGTGAAATCACCTCGTTTCGGTCCAGTTCATCACCCTACGTGACCGAAGCGGTGGTACAAGAGCTGACCGAGGTTTTTGGTCAGGAAGCCGTCCTCAAAGGGGGCATGCGGGTTCAAACCACCATCGATCTCTCCCTTCAGCAGGTGGCTGAGGAAACCATTCAACGCAACCATGCCAACCTGCGGCAGCGGGGCTTTTATGCTGACCAAATGGCCCTGGTGGCGATCGACCCCCGCACCCATTTTGTCAAAGCCATGGTGGGGGGCGTTGACTATACCACCAGCCAATTTAATCGAGCCATCCAGGCTCAACGGCAACCAGGATCAGCCTTTAAGCCCTTTGTGTACTATGCCGCCTTCGCCTCGGGCCGCTACACCCCCGACAGCGTCATTCAAGATACAGCGGTTTCCTATCCAGATGGCTACGAGTACTACACCCCCAGAAACTATGACGGCAGTTTTATGGGCAATATCCCCATTCGCAAGGCCCTAGAGCTGTCTCGCAATGTCCCGGCGGTGAAGTTGGGGCAAGAACTGGGGATTAATCGGATCGTTGAGCTGAGTCGTCTCCTGGGCATTGAGAGCCCCATGGAGCCAGTGATCTCCCTGCCCTTGGGGGCAGTGGATTTAACACCAATGGAGCTGGCTGGGGCCTATGCCACCTTTGCCAGTAATGGTTGGCATTCTGACCCCACGTTTATCGTGCAGGTAACCGACAGCAGCGGCAATATCTTGTTAGATAACACCCCCAAGCCCCAACTGGTGCTCGATCCTTGGGCAGCGGCTTCTTTGACGGATGTGCTGCAAGGGGTGGTGGCGCGGGGCACCGGCACAGCGGCTCAAATTGGTCGCCCCGTGGCAGGTAAAACCGGCACCACCGACTCCCAGCGGGATGTGTGGTTTGTGGGCTATGTGCCCCAGTTGGCGACGGCGATTTGGGTGGGCAATGACGACTATAGCCCCCTGGGGTCAGGGGCCACGGGGGGCGGCATGGTGGCCCCCATTTGGAAGGACTTTATGATCCAGGCGTTGGCGGATGTGCCGGTGGAGGGATTCCGTCGCCCCAATGAATTTGCTAAGCCTTAGGCTGCGGAGCTTGCACCTCGTAGATGGGGAGCTTACTTTGTTTGCCGCGCGGGATAACTTCGTCTAGCCAACGCAGTTGAAAGGGGTGATTCGCTGGCAGGCCATTGATGATATCGCCACTGGCGATGACTTGGCAGTGATAGGTCTTGGTCATTTCTTCTAGGCGCGAGGCGGTGTTGACCACATCGCCAACCACGGTGGTGTCCATGCGCTGGTTGGCTCCGACGGTGCCAATTATGCCTTGACCGGTGTGGATGCCGATGCCGATGCGCAGGGGGGCGTCGAGGGGGAAGCGATCGCGATCTTGATTGAAGCGTTTGAGGCGATCACCAATCGCCATGGCCGCATTCACCCCATCGAGGATGTGCTGATCAGGGCGATCAAACACCGCCATCACCGCATCCCCCAGGTACTTGTCCACAAAGCCATGGT
>CAYGVA010000168.1:0-9127 GCA_964353225.1 uncultured Leptolyngbya sp. | reverse complement strand
CGACTTCGCTCAGCCAGCGTAGTACCAGGGACGCTTACTGTTGGATGAGGCGTGCAACTTAATTTTCTAAGCAAAAAACGTAAGACGTTTTGATCAAGCCACTCCATCAGCCCCAGTGGCGTTTAGGTTATCGATAAAGGGTAAGACTTCTGACTCATCTGCCGAATCCTTTGCCCATTGTTGGATGGAGGGTAGTGCCTGGATTGCCGTCACAAACTGCTGGGCGGCGGGCGCTAGCTGAATGCCGTAGGTGACAAATCGCAGCGCGACCGGGGCGTACATCACATCTGCCACCGAAAACTCACTCCCCAACCAAGGGCCGCCGTATTGTTGGTAGCCCGTTTGCCAGATCGTTTCAATGCGTTCAATTTCGTTCTGGGCCGCGATGGAAAAGTCGCCGCGATCGCGGTTTTGGCGGGCGCGAATATTCTGGGGTAACTCTTCTCGCAGCGCCAAAAACCCAGAATGCATTTCCGCTGCGATGGCACGAGCGTAGGCGCGGGCAGACAAAGTTTGAGGCCATCCCACTGCTTCGGGATACCGTTCCTGCACGTGGCCCATGATCGCAGTGGAGTCCCAAATCGCCAGATCACCTTCTAACAACACCGGCACTCGACCGGCGGGGGTATATCGAGCAATATTTTGAAACCACTGCTCTGTAAACAGCGGCAACCTTATCTCCTCAAAGGCTAAGCCGCTCTCTTGTAAAAACAGCCAGGCCCGTAGAGACCAAGAGGAATAGTTTTTGTTGCCGATGACCAGCTTTAATGCCATGGCATCATCCCGTTGCCCAGTTATGGTTCAGAATAGAGCCAGATAATCCCTAGGGCGCTACTTGCGGGGCGTTGTAGCGCGATCGAGCTCTTGAAATACCTGGGCATCACCAAATAAGGTATCTAATTCAGAGAAATCTAGCGGCTTAAGCTTGGCTTGGTTCCCTGGCTTCGGTAGCCGCCAGTTGTAGGATTGGGGCTGGGCTGGGGATGGGGACTTGGGGGTCATCGCATCAACTCCTGAAGACAGACTTAAGCCTTAAGTGGCTATTAAATCCACTATCCCGGAAATTACGGAATTTAACCGTGATAGCAACCAAATTTTAATGGGATCTCGCTCCAAAGGTCGGGTGATCTTGATCACTCTTCAGCATAAATACGTATGCCCCTCATTTTGTCGATTGTGAAGGGCACAGATTCCTGCGCCCCTACAGCGTTGTGTTTGGGGCCTAGTCCGGGGTCAACACAATCCGGTAGCGGGGCTTGCCGCTGTGGAGGTGTTCCATTGCCTCATTGATTTGGCTAAAGGGATAGGTTTCGATCACCGGTTCAATGCTGTGGCGCTGGGCAAAGTTCAGCATTTTTTGGGTGGTGGCGGGGCTACCGAGGGGGCTACCCGAGATCGACTTCTGTCCGGCAATCAGCGGGAAAACGTGGCTACTCACCGGAGATGGGGCAACCCCCACAAAGTGCAGCCGTCCTTTGGGCCGTAAGGCTGCCAAATAAGTGCCCCAGTCTAGGTCGGCACTGGCAGTAGAGATAATCACGTCAAGGCTATTGGCGATCGCCTTCAGTGCCTCTGGATCCCGAGAGTTGACCACATGGTTGGCCCCCATGGCCTTCGCCTCGTCGGTTTTAGCCGCACTGGAAGAGAACGCCGTCACATCACAGCCCCAAGCCTGGAGGAATTTGAGGGCCATATGGCCGAGGCCCCCAATGCCAATCACGCCAACGCTATCGGTGGGTTGCAGCCCCAACTGAACGATCGGGTTAAAAACCGTAATGCCGCCGCAGAACAAAGGCCCTGCTTTCACCGGATCGATGCCATCTGGCAGCGGAATCGCCCACACCTCATGGGCTCGAACCTGGTTGGCAAAGCCCCCATGGCGACCCACGATGGTCTGCTCCGCTGTGGGACAGAGATTATGGTTGCCCGAGAGGCACCACTCGCACATCATGCAGGACCCTGAAAACCATCCCAAGCCGACGGTTTGGCCCACAGAAAGGGTTTTGACCGCAGGCCCAACCGCAGCCACTTTGCCGATGACTTCGTGGCCGGGCACAAAGGGATACTGCGTAATGCCCCACTCGTTATGGAGCATGCTGAGGTCGCTATGGCAGATGCCGCAGTACTCCACATCGATTTCAACGGATTCTGACCCCAAAGGACCCGGATCGTATTCAAAGGGTTCGAGTTTGCCACCGGCTTCGGTCGCTGCGTAGGCTTGAATCATGGAGTCGTCCGCTCGTGCTATTGCTGCCTATCCTAAAGGGTTCTGAGTACTTGTGAGGTTGGATATATCACCCTAGGTTCGTTGAAAATTGATACGGTCGCGGCGTTGGCAAAAATAGAGACATACTCAGGCGTTTGACAGATCTCCACACGTCATTCACGGCTCTGAGTCGAGTGAATTTTTCCAACGCCATACCTGGGAAAAGGGTATGGCGGCGCTAAGGTGAGGCTAAGCCAGGATAATTATTGACCTGGGATCACATTAATCCTTATGCGCTACGAGGATTGGGTGGTTGGTTTTGCCTTATCAAAAAGGGGTAAGTTTATGACCCAGAAAGTGCTTTCGGGACCGCGCAATGTGGCGATCGTCGGTCCCTACTCCAGTGGAAAAACCTCTCTTCTAGAGAGTTTGCTCTATGTCACGGGTGCCGTCTCTCGCAAGGGCAGGGTAGACGACGGCAATACGGTTGGGGACGCCTCACCGGAGGCCCGCGCTCGCACCATGTCCGTCGAAACAAATGCCGCCAGTACTCAGTACGGCGGCATTTGTTTTACGTTTGTTGATTGTCCTGGCTCCGTCGAGTTGCTGCAAGAAACCCACAATGCCCTGATCGGGGTGGATGCCGCTGTGGTGGTGTGTGAGGCAGACCCCGATCGGGTCTTGACCCTACTGCCTTTGTTTCAATTCTTAGACCGTTGGGAAATTCCCCACCTGATTTGGATCAATAAACTTGATCGTGCCACGGCTCCATTTTTAGAAGTGTTGGAAGCCCTCAAAACCGTTTCCAGTCGCCCGATCGTTCCCCAGCAATACCCCATCCGCCAAGGCCCTGACCTCGTGGGGTTCATTGACCTGGTTACCGAGCAAGCCTATCAATACCATGCCGGTGCCGCTGCCGATCCGGTGCTGCTGCCAGCGTCCCTTCAGGCAGAAGAGCAGGCCGCCCGCACCGAAATGCTGGAAACCCTCGCAGACTTTGATGATCACCTTTTAGAAGCGCTGTTAGAGGAGATTGACCCGCCCCAGGAGGAGATTTTGCAAGATCTGCGTCAAGATCTCGGCGCTGACCTGATCGTGCCAGTGTTTATTGGAATTGCCGCCCAAGACTATGGGGTGCGACCGCTACTCGATGCTTTGGTTAAAGAAGCTCCTGACGCGGCGATCACGGCGGAGCGTTTCTTAGCGGGTGTCAAAACGGAAGCGCCTTTAGCCCAGGTGCTCAAAACCTACTACACCCCCCAGGGGGGCAAGCTGTCTTTGGTGCGTATTTGGCAAGGGCAACTCAACGATGGCGAATCCTTGAATGGGGAGCGCATGGGGGGCATTTATCGCCCCATGGGCCAGCAGCAAATCAGTTTACCCAGGGCCAAGGCGGGGGAAATTGTGGCGATCGCCCGCCTAGAAACTGCCCAAACGGGCCAAACCCTCACCATCGGCGAGGCCAACCCGGCTCTAGCGTTGCCCACGGCGGAGAGAATTGCCCCGGTCTATGCGCTGGCGATCACCGCCGAAAAACGCAGCGATGAGGTCAAGCTCAGCGGTGCCATCACCAAGCTGCTAGACGAAGACCCCAGCCTCTATTGGGAGCAACATGGCGATACCCATGAGGTGATTCTCTGGGGCCAAGGGGAGGTGCATTTACACATTGCCCTAGATCGGCTGCGGCGCAAGTACAACCTGCCCATGGCCACCCATCTACCTCGGGTGCCCTACAAAGAAACCATTCGCAAGACCTGCACCGCCATTCGGGGGCGCTATAAGCACCAAACCGGTGGCCACGGACAATTTGGCGATATCTACATCGATATCAGCCCCCTAGAGCGCGGCGAAGGGTTTAACTTCGGTGATCAGATCGTCGGTGGGGTTGTCCCCAAGCAATATATTCCCAGTGTCGAGGTGGGCATTCGGGAGTATCTGGCCCAAGGTCCCCTCGGGTTTCCGGTGGTGGATGTGGCGGTCACCCTCACCAACGGCTCTCACCACGCGGTGGACAGCTCCGATCAGGCTTTTAAGCAGGCTGCCCGCATTGCGATGCAGGAAGGAATGCCCGGTTGCGAACCCACTTTGCTGGAGCCGATCTATGGGGTCGAGATCTCCGTACCCAATACCTTCACCGCCAATGTCCTCAAGATGATTAGCGGACGGCGGGGGCAAATTCTGGGGTACGAGGCCAAACGGGGCTGGGATGGCTGGGATGCGGTGTCGGCCAATATCCCTGCGTCAGAGGTGCAAACCATGATTTTGGAACTGCGCTCGCTCACCATGGGGGTGGGGTTCTTCCAATGGCACTATGACCACTTGCAGGCGGTGCCCGATAAGTTGCGCGATCGCATCCTCGCGACTACGCAGCAGGCGTCGTAAAGCGCCGTTAATGCCATAACTGAGGGTCTTGCGGCAACTACTGTGACCGCAAGACCCTTAGCGACAATATTCATTCGGTAGCGTTTGCAGGCGGTAGACCCCGCCCCTAGGGAAGGAACAAACCACGCACCCCTTGGCAGAGTGATCCTGGCAACATTACGGAATCCACCACCCTTAGCAAATGTGCTTCTCACCAATGGGCACACTGGGGCGGAGGGTCTAGTTTGCTGAATTATTTTATGTGGCAAGCGTTTACCAATATTGTTCAGAGCTTGCAAACCTATGCCGATCTGAGACCTGACGCCACCATTCGCCGTCAGGTTAATCGTCGGCTGAGGCAAACGCGGCCAGCGTTGGCGATCGCCGACTGGATTGCAACCTTTGATCTAGCCCTAGGGATGACGGTGCTCCCGGCCCTAGGGGAATTTTTGTTTGAAGCCTTGGGTCACCACTCTGGCCTAGAGGTGAGTCGTCTGCGGCCCAGCGATCGCCTGATCGAAGATCTGCACCTCCCCTTAGTCTGTTGGTTCGACTGGCCCCATCAGTTCTGTGAGGACTTTCTAGCAGCCTTCCAGGTGGATCTGAGTGATGAGTTTGATGAGGCCAATTTCAAGACCCTCCAAGATTTGGTGGTCTTTCTTCAGGAACAATTAAGGTCCATGGATTCCCGCCCCGCCGGTTAGGCTCTGGCCCTGACGGGGGTGCGTTTTTGCTGAAAAATAGAGGCCGAACCCTGGGGGTGTCCATAAACCACCACGCCGAAACGCTAAAGTAAGGGGTGATTAAAAACGTGCTTATTTTTGCAGCCCTAAGCCATGCCCAGAAGCCAACGCAACGATAACTTTATCGATAAAACCTTTACGGTGATGGCGGACATGATCCTCAAGATGATGCCTGCCAAGCACAACGAAAAACAGGCTTTTGCTTACTACCGTGACGGCATGTCGGCCCAAGCCGATGGGGAATATGCCGAAGCCATGGATAACTATCAAGAGGCCCTCACCCTCGAAGAAGATCCCTACGATCGCAGTTTTATTCTTTACAATATTGGCCTGATTCACGCCAGCAATGGGGAGCATGACCCGGCCCTCGACTATTACTACCAAGCGCTAGATCTGAACCCACGGCTGTGTCAAGCCCTCAACAATATTGCGGTGATTTATCACTACAAGGGCGAAAAAATCGAGGCCACCGGAGACACCGAAGCCGCCACGGAGATGTTTGATGAGGCCGCCAAGTACTGGCTAGAGGCGATTAATATCGCCCCCAATAACTATATTGAGGCCCAAAACTGGCTCAAAAACACCGGTCGTCTGAAAGCCGACATCTTCTTCTAACTAGCCGTTCGACCACTGTCGTTTGAGCCACCATTGCTTCAGCGATCTGAGCCCTGCTAACCACTGGGCAGCAGGCTGCCCGTAAAAGCTAAAAATATCGCCAAAGGCTTGGTTGCCATCGCGGTGGTGCTGCCAATGGCGCTCTGGGGTGGTAATACCCGTGATCCGGCAGATTTGTTGTAACCAAGCAGGGGTCTGGTATTCGGGGGGAAACTGATGTCGCCAAATCACATGGCCCTCCGCCAAGGCCAAGCCCAGGGCAATGCCCCAAGGGGAAACAGACCACAGGAGTGGAATGAACATCAGATAGGGCGCTGCGCTCAAAAATCCGTCAATCAAGGCAATGGGTTTACGGTGGCGAATGGCGTAGCGCACGAAACTCCGCCTTGGGCTATGGTGGACAGCGGTGTGAAACTTGCCAAACACATGTTCGGGCACGTGATAGCCAAATGTCGCGACAAAATCACCGAGCAATAGCAACAGCCCCGCCGTCAGCAGACATGGCACCATCCCTTTAATCCCACCTCCCTAGACCGCTGGCGCTAAGGTATCAGGCTGGCATTAACAAAATCTTAAATTTGGGTTTAGGTTGTGAACAGGGGCGCTGACATCCGTTCTCCATGGGTTCCTAGTCTGAACGCCTCCATTCTCTCGGGATCTCCGCTAAGGTGTTCACTTAGCATCACTCGCTAAATTTTTATGTATACCCTCAGTCCTTTCACCTGTAATCGTCTCCACCGTTTGCCCAAGCACCCAACGGTGTGGGAGGGCGATCGCCGACCGATTTCTGAGGGGATGTTGAGTGCCTTTGGCTACGAGTCAGATGACCTCGATGCAGACGGGGCCAGTGACTGCATTTTGTGGGTGGATGGTACGGAAGGGGTGCTGCGTGCCGTTAACATCATTCCGGCTGACACGGGGCCTGAGGCGGTGGCCCGGACCCTGCTACAAGCAATGGAACACCCCCAGGGAGCCATGCCCCCGGCCCGGCCCCAAAAATTAGTGGTGGGCGATCGCGAAATTCAATTTTTTCTGCGGGGAGCCCTGCAAAATCTCGATCTCACCATCGACTATGGGACCAACCTCCCGGTTATCAACGATATTTTTGAGAGTTTGCAGCGGCAAGAAACCCCGCCAGAGGAGTCACTGGCCCCAGATTGGCTGGCGGCCATCAACGATCAAGCCCAACAAATGTGGGACAACGCCCCCTGGAATTACCTCAGCGATCATCAAATTATTGGCGTCACGCTCAACCACTGGGCCATCGAGACCCTATATGTTTCGGTGCTGGGCATGGCGGGAATGGAATATGGTCTCCTCCTCTATCGGTCTGAAGCTGCCCTCCAAAAGTTTCGGGAAATAGCGTTGCAGGCGGGCCGCACGACCCAGCAAATGCAGCAGGCATTTTTGTCCCAAGACTGCCTATTCTTGAATTTCGAGCTGATGCGCGATCCAGAAGAGGAGCCCGTGATTGCCCTGCCTTGGATGCAATCGGCCCCCTCTGCAGTCGAACCCGAATTTGGCAGCTTGCACCCCCTAGAGGGCCTGCGCCATAGCCTAGAACTCGAAGAAGCCGCTGCCCTTCGAACCGGTTTAGAGGCCCTGAATCGATTTTTTACAGCCCACGGCAACAAGCTCTCTAAATCTCCCTTCCCGGCGGTCAAGGCCACCTATACCCTGACCGATCCGATCATGGAAAAACCACTCAAGGTCCAGGTCAATACCCAAACTGACGTCACCGACGCCCTCCGGGTCTTAGATGCCGCCGCTGCGGTACCGACTGCGGCAGACCTAGGTCAGTTTCCGACCTTTCGCGATGACTACGTGCCGGAAGGATCGTTGATTTTAATTGCGCGGTTTTCGGCGGCAGACATGGTGAAATGGCGCAGCCAAGACTTTTACCAAGCCCTACCCGATACCCCTGCAATTGGCGACCTCCCCATCCTTGTCATCCAGACCTCGCGCCCCAAGGCTAAGGTTCTCGCCCAGCAGCTCAAAAAAGCGAGTGGTGTGATGTCGGTCTGCTTTAACCCTGGGCGGGATCCCATGACCGGGGAAGACTTTCACCTGGGGTTGATCAAAACGGGGGATGGGGAGTTTCATCTCTGTGTGGAGTTTTCGGAAGAAGACCCGGAAGACCAGCGCTTAGTGCAGCGGTGGCAAAAGTGGCGCAAGCAACACCATGGCCACTGCGGGGTGATGATTGCTAGCGGGGTGACCGGGGTTGCTCGCGGGAAACCCGGTATCAAAGAGGCGTTGGCCTTTTTTGAAACGCGATCGCACACCCCCGAGGAGTTGGGGTTGCCGCCATTGCAAATGAGCTACGCCCTCGATTGGGAATGAGCCCATGGCAGGGGGACAGGCGGGACGGAGGAGCTAGGGGCCTATGGGAATTCCGTCCTGAGAGGCTGTTTGAAAAGCTTTGTACCGTTAATTCGAACACAGAAACGACCCAGAACGAGTAACGGCAACACCAGGAATACAACTGATGTACTGATGGCCTACAGCCGTATCCAATACCGGTCTACCCCCGTTTCAAACAGCCTCTGAAACGGGTTGGTGCCCAGTTCTGAGCCCAGGACAAATAGTCGTTTGCAGGCATGGGCTTAGCGATGGCATAACCTTGCCCATGGGCGCAGCCGAGATGCTTGAGAGCCCTCGCAATCGCATACGACTCTATCCCCTCTGCGATAACATTTCGTTTATTGGTCTGCGCGATCGCCAAAATGCTTTTAACCAGTGCCAGACTTTTGGGGTCAGAGTTGAGATGCTTGATAAAGCGTTGATCTATCTTCAGCGTATCGATGGGAAGCGCATGAAAATGGGTTAGTGAGGAATATCCGGTGCCAAAGTCATCAAGCGACACGCTAACACCTAGCGCCTTGCATTGACTGAGAATTTTATGGGTGCGATCGAAATTCTTGATAGACGAGACCTCCAAAATTTCGATCTCTAAGATCTCGCCTGCGACCCCTGCAACCGCCAGCAAAGCAGAGAGTTGATTGGGGAAGTTCTGATTCTCAATGGTTCTCGGATTGATGTTCACACTAAAGGGACCATCGATCCCATGGGCGCGAAAAATCTTGCTTTGTAGAAGGACCTTTTCAATGACCCAGTTGTCGAGTTCCCACTCCAACTCTGTATTTTGAATGGCGGTAGTCACATCCCTGGGCGAATAAAAACGCCCACCTCTGACCCAGCG
>CAYGVA010000167.1:0-9176 GCA_964353225.1 uncultured Leptolyngbya sp. | reverse complement strand
CATCCCGAGACAGCTCGCCGCCATCCTCATCTTCGGGATACAGGTCCGCCATCCAGACTTTTTTGGTGACCTGGTAGACATCTTGCAGCCGGTTCGAGGCGGTCTCATCTGGCCCCATCAGCCGGAAGTTATCGGGGTTGTGGCGGAAGATTTCTCGCATCAAGATCCCCAGGGCCTTGGTGTTTTCGAACTCCACCGTACCGGGCTGCTCAAAGGCGATTGCATGGTCCTGAAAGACGGGCATTTTCAGTTCCCGGCGGATCAAGCCACCGTTGCTGTGGGGGTTGGTGCCCATGCGGCGATCGCCCACCGGAGCCAGCGCCTTCAACTCCGGGATCAGGGTGCCATTCTCATCAAATAGCTCTTCGGGTTTATAGCCAAGCATCCAGGTTTCTAGGTCACGCAGATGCTCGGGGTTGCTATGCATGCCCCCCATCGGTACCTGGTGTGCCCGCCAAAAGCCTTCCACCTTATGGCCATCCACTTCCTCCGGGCCAGTCCAGCCCTTGGGGGTGCGCAGCACGATCATTGGCCAGCGGGGGCGTTCAATCTTGCCATTGCTGCGGGCCTCCCGCTGGATGGTCTTGATGGCGAGGATGCATTCCTCCATCACCGCCGCCATGCGCTGATGCATCTCTGCCGGGTCTTTACCCTCCACAAAATAGGGGGTGTAGCCATAGCCCCGGAACAGATACTCCAGCTCTTCATGGGAGATGCGGGCCAGCAGGGTGGGGTTGGCAATCTTGTAGCCGTTCAGATTGAGCACCGGCAGCACCGCCCCATCCCGAGCTGGGTTGATGAATTTATTCGAATGCCAAGCGGTGGCCAGGGGGCCGGTTTCGGCCTCGCCATCGCCGACCACGCAACAGGTGATCAAGTCCGGGTTGTCGAGTACGGTGCCGTAGGCATGGGAGACGCTGTAGCCCAGCTCACCTCCCTCATGGACCGAGCCAGGGGTCTCGGGGGTAACGTGGCTACCGATGAACCCAGGGAAGGAAAACTGCTTGAAAAATTTCCCCATGCCCTCAACGTCTTGGCTCTTGTCGGGGTAAATATCGGAGTAGGCCCCCTCTAGGTACACCGGCCCCAGTACCCCCGGTGCCCCGTGGCCGGGACCCGCCATGAAGATCATGTCGAGGTCGTATTTTTGGATCAGCCGGTTGCAGTGAATGTAGGTGAAGCTCAGGGCGGGCGAGGCTCCCCAGTGGCCCAGCAGACGGTGCTTCACATGCTCAGGCTTGAGGCGCTCCCGCAGCAGCGGATTGTCCCGCAGGTAAATCATCCCCACCGCCAGATAATTGCAGGCGCGCCAGTAGGCGTGCAGCTTATCCAGGGCTTCGTCAGAGAGAGGTTTGACTTGAGGAGAAGACGCGACAACCATAGCAATCATTCCAAGCAATAACGTAGGACAAGCAACCGTACAGAAACCAAATGCAATGTCAAATTAAAGGCAATTTATCCAGCGATTTATATCTTGATTATAGGGTAGTCTTTTTGATCTTTTGTGGGGAACTTATAACGATAAATACAATTAATCCACTGATTTTTCCTGTTGGACAACGGCAATGCTCGTCTAGGAAACAAAAATGGATGAAATGGGCTATCTGTCTTGTTGTACAAGCCTTGTAAGGCTGATTGACCCTTGGCCCAAACAGCTTCGGATTCTATTGCAGGGCTGTTATAAAGAGATTATTTTCCTTGAACTCCCTAGGATTCTCCAAGGAAAAAATATTTGATAGAAGATGCTTGGCCATCTCAAAATACAGTGACCAAGCTCAATCATAAAAAGCATCTCGGCAATTAAGTCGGCAGCAATTACGACAGCATTAAATCATGCAGTATTTGATGCAGAATCTCGCATTTTTGCTGCATGCGATTCCCATGATCGCCGCACGATGTAAGCGCTTGGAGATCGGGGTCGAGGTGCTAGCGCCTCAGGTTAGGGTGTTGCGCCCATGGCCGCTCTGGCGCACCTCGCTCTGTCCTCACCTCAGATTCCCAAGGCATGACGGTGATTGTGCGGGGGAAACCCATCCGGAGGGTTCTGTGGGCACGCTGTAATTGAGGTAAATACTGTTTTGTCAAGGGGTGCATTATCCCCCCTCAAGCTTGGTGGGGGGATGCCGTTTTAGTTCATGCCCAGTCAGGATGCCCTGGTAGTGAGTCTCAGGTCCCGTTTGGGGCGATCGCCATTTTCCGGCCTCAAGCTGTGGCAGCGGCTACAGCATCTTTCCCAATGGCAAGGTGCCCTTCGGGTCGCGTTGGCGAGCTTGGCCATGTCTACCGTCGTCGCGGGGGCCAATCAATCGGGCCTGCTAGAAGGCTTTGAGCGCCTCGCCTATGACCAGATGGTGCGCCTGCGCCACACCGGTAGAGCCCTGGTTGGCCGTGAATTACCCCCCGACGATCGCATTTTGATCGTTACCCTCACCGAGCCAGATTTAGAGCAGCTCAAGGAATTTCCCCTCACCGACCAAACCGTGGCCCAGGCGATCACCCAGCTACAGCAACACGATCCGGCGGTGATTGGCCTCGATATGTATCGCGCCATTCCCAAGCCCCCCGGTCGAGAGGCGCTGTTGCAGGTCTTTGAGGCCGGGAATGTCGTAGCCATTACCAAACTGGCCGACGCCAGACACCCGGCGATTCCGCCCCCAGAGAGCATCCCCCCAGAGCAAATCAGTTTTAACGACGTGATTGTGGATGGCGATGGGGCGATTCGCCGTAGCCTGATTATGGGTGACCAAATCAACCCAGATGGTAGTAGCCAGCTCCTCTTTTCCCTATCCCTGCGGCTCACCCTCCATTACCTCAGTGCCCAGGGCATCACGCCCCAAGCCTATCCTGAAAACCCTGACTACATGCAGTTGGGGCCGACCCCGTTTATCCGGCTGCAGCCCGGTTCCGGCGGCTATGGCCGCACCGATGCGGGGGGCTATCAGGTGATGTTGGACTATCGCCATTCCCTCACCCCGGCCCGTCAGGTGACCTTATCCCAGGTGTTGGCCGATCAAGTGGACCCCAGCTGGATCGAAGGCAAAATCATTTTGATTGGCCCCACGGCCCCCAGCCTCAAGGACTTGTTTTACACCCCCTTTACGGGGGCGGGGGTAGAAACCACCCACACCATGCCGGGGGTGGTCATCCATGCCCAAATGGTCAGCCAAATGCTCGATGCGGCGACGGGTGTCCGGCCCCTCCTGTGGACCAGCACCCCCCTCCAAGAATGGGGCTGGATCGGGCTATGGGCTTTGCTGGCAGGGGGGTTGGCTTGGCGATTTCGGAATCCGGTGGGGTTGGGCATGACCCAAACCGGGCTGATTTTTATGTTGGGGATGGCTAGCTTTGGCCTGTTTTTACAGCGCGGCTGGGTGCCGGTGGTGGCCCCGGCGATCGCCATGGTGGGCACCAGCAGCGTCGTGGTCGCCTCCCAAGCCCAGCAGTTGGCCCGTCAACGGCAAATGATGTTGTTTTTGCTGGGGCAAAATACCTCCCCAGAGGTGGCCGATGCCCTGTGGGAAAACCGCGATCGCCTGCTGAAGTCTGGCAAGTTACCGGGCCAAAGCGCCGTGGCCACCATGCTGTTCACCGATATTCGTGGCTTTAGTTCCCTCGCTGAGCAATACCCCCCAGAGGTGCTGCTGGATTGGCTCAACGCGTACCTCAGCACCATGGCCGACGCCATTCAGACCCACCACGGCATCATCAACAAATTCACCGGGGATGGGCTATTGGCAGTTTTTGGGGTGCCGATTATTCGCCACAGCCCTGGGGAGATCGCCCAAGATGCCGCCGCTGCGGTCGCCTGCGCCCTAGACATGGCCACCCGCCTAGATCGATTTAACCACCGCCGTCAACTCCAAAAACTGCCCGAATTGCAAATGCGTGTCGGTATCTTTACCGGTGCGGTGGTGGTCGGCAGCCTCGGGGGGCAAACCCGGATGGAATATGGCGTTATCGGTGACAGCGTCAACATTGCCTCCCGCCTAGAGAGTGTGGACAAAGCCCGCCAGTCCAATGATTGTCGAATTCTGATCGGCCATGACAGCGAAGGCGTTTGGCCTCAGATCCGCTCTCAATTCCAGGTGGAAGACTGGGGTGCCCTCACCCTCAAAGGGCGGGAGCAAACCGTAGCGGTGTACGAGGTTTTGGGGGCTCAATTGCCGCCCCAAGGCAGTCCGAATGCATCTGTTGCCGACCTGCCGGCAGCAGCGAAGCCACTGCATTCCTAGGTGCGAAGGAGGTTGCCGATTCCTGAGCCTTACAGCCGGTTCCGGCCAACCCGAGCCGCCTTTGCCATGGGAATGACTGTGGAGATTTACCCCAAATTAACGCTGCAATCCCGCATGTATGTTGGATTACCAAGCAGATAATCGAGCTGAGCTATGATCGCAGCTAACGTTCGGAAGCTTTGCCAAGATCTCAGTTGCCTTGGCGACGACGACCCCGAGCGATTGGCTCTGATCGGTCTGCCTGGAGAGAACTGTGACTATTTACATTGGAAATTTGTCCTTTCAAGCAACAGAAGAGGACTTGAAAGAAGTATTTGCCGAGTATGGTGAAGTGCGTCGGGTGAGCCTGCCCGCCGATCGCGAAACCGGACGCAAACGTGGGTTTGCCTTTATCGAAATGGCCAGTGAGGCCAATGAAGACAAAGCCATTTCAGAACTTGACGGGGCCGAATGGCTGGGTCGTGAATTGCGCGTCAATAAAGCCCGCCCCCGCACCGATAGTAGAGGCGGTGGCGGCGGTGGCCGCAGCTTTAATTAAGGGCGTTGCTGTAAATTAGCGTCGAGATCATTGGGGTTTGGCAACGTAGAACCCCAACGATCGATCTGCGCTGTGCGACCCCCTAGACAGACACCGCCGTGGCTTCGCGGCGGGTTTGGATTTCGAGGTACACCAGCAGGGCATTGATATCGGCGGGGTTGACCCCACCCACCCGCGAGGCTTGGCCAATCGTCAGCGGTTGCACCTGGGTGAGTTTTTCCCGAGCCTCTTTCGACAAGGTTTCAATGGCTTGGTAATCCAGCCCTGGGGGCAGTCTGCGGTTGGCATTTTTGCTGACCTGCTCAATTTGGGCCTGCTGCCGCTGAATATAGCCGGAATACTTAATGTCGATTTCAGCCCCTTCTTTTTCTGCCCGCACCAACTCCGGATTGCCCAATCCGTACTGCTCCAGGGTTGCATAGTGGAAGCCGGGGCGACGCAGCAGGTCCGCCAAGATAATTGAGCCCTTGATGCGTTGATCGGTGTCTGCCGCAATTCGCTGGCCGACATCATCTAACGCTTTGACCCGCACCGTTTGCAGCCGTTGCTTCTCCGCCGCAATGTGGGCTTGCTTGGTTTGGAACAGATCCCAACGGCGATCGCTAATCAGCCCAATTTCCCTGCCCAGCGGGGTCAGTCGTTGATCGGCATTGTCTGAGCGCAGCAGCAGGCGATATTCTGATCTCGATGTCAGCACCCGGTAGGGCTCCCGCAGATCCTTGGTACAGAGGTCATCGATCAGGGTGCCGATGTAGCTGCCCTCCCGAGGGAACACCACGAGTTCTTGCCCCTGCACCAACCGCGCTGCATTAATGCCCGCCACTAATCCCTGGGCTGCCGCCTCTTCGTAGCCGGTGGTGCCGTTAATTTGCCCTGCGCAGAAGAGCCCTGCCACCCGCTTGGTCATTAGGGTGGGGGCGCATTGGGTGGCGGGCAGGTAGTCATAGTCCACCGCATAGGCCGGGCGCAGCATCGTGCATTGCTCTAGCCCCGGCAGGGTGCGCAGCATCGCCAGTTGCAACCGCTCGGGCAACCCGGTCGAAAAGCCCTGCACATAGATTTCAGGGGTGTTACGGCCCTCCGGCTCCAAGAAGATTTGGTGGCTCTCCTTGTCGGCAAACCGAACAATCTTGTCTTCGATGCTGGGGCAATAGCGGGGACCTTTGGAATCCACCCAGCCGCCATAGACCGGCGACAGGTGCAGGTTATCGCGAATGATTTGGTGGGTTTCGGCGGTGGTGCGGGTGAGGTGGCAGGGCAGTTGGGGGCGTGCTTGCCACACCTCGGGATCAAAGCTAAACCACCGCACTTCGGGGTCTCCGGGCTGGGGATCGAGCCCGTCAAAGTTAATCGATCGCCGATCCACCCGCGCCGGGGTGCCGGTTTTGAGCCGTCCGGTTTCAAAGCCCAATTGCTGGAGGGTGTCCGTGAGGCCGGTGGCGGCAAATTCTCCGGCCCGGCCCGCCGCCATCGACTTATTGCCCACCCAGATGGTGCCACCCAAAAAGGTGCCGGTGGTCAGGATCACCGCTTGGCAACGAAAGGCAACCCCAAAGTAGGTTTCAATGCCGATCACTTCATCGTTGTCACCGATCACCAGATCGGTGACCATGCCTTCCCGAATGGACAGGTTGGCTTGGTTCTCGACCACCGCTTTCATCACGGCGGCATATTCACGCTTGTCGGTTTGTGCCCGCAGCGCCCAGACGGCAGGGCCTCTGGAGCTATTGAGAACGCGCTTTTGCAGGTAGGTGCGATCGCTCACCTTCCCGATCTCGCCTCCGAGGGCATCCACCTCATGGGCGAGTTGAGACTTGGCGGGTCCCCCCACGGCGGGGTTGCAGGGCTGCCAAGCAATTTTGTCGAGGTTGAGGGTGATCATCAGGGTGCGACACCCGAGGCGGGCCGATGCTAGGGCCGCCTCACAACCGGAATGGCCGCCCCCCACCACCACCACATCAAATTCGTCTAAAAACTCCACGGCATTGCCAGAAACCATAATGCCTATATCAAACCTTTGAACTGCCAACCTTTCACCGCCCGCCTGTTTGATTCTAGCGGGCGGGATGGCACCGCATTTATTTCGACTGCATTGGGTCAGGAAACCTGCCCCCTACCTTATACAACACCTGGGTTGGGGTTGTTAGGGGAGCGGTATCTGCGCCCAATGCAGACCGTTTGTCAGTCAACCCGATGGGAGCAGCAAGCAGTTTAGGACGCCATCAAAACCGCTTGGGCTGCCGCTAAGCCCGCCCCTGGGGTAAAGCCCGTTGCCCCCAAATGGGTCAGGGTTGCCTCTAGCGAACTGACAGCGGTGATGATGTCGCGATCGCCCACAAAGCCCAGGTGACCCATGCGGAAGATCTGGCCCTTGAGGTGGTCTTGCCCCCCCGCTAGGGCAATGTCAAACTGCTTGCGCATGGTCGAGCGAATCGCTTCCGCCTCCACCCCTTGGGGCATTACCGCCGTGACCGCTGGACTGGCCACATCATCAGCTGCAAACAACGGTAAATTCAGGGCTTTCATGGCGGCGCGCGTGGCTTGTTTTAAGCGCTGATGGCGGCTAAAGATGCCCTCTAGCCCCTCCTCTCGCATCATCCCCAGCGCCACTTGCAGGGCAAAGAACAGGCTGACCGGTGGGGTAAAGGGGGTGGTATTTTTAGTGGCGCTTTTGCGGTAAGGCCCCAGGTCAAAATAAAACTTGGGCAGGGTGGACTTTTCGTAGGCCGCCCAGGCGCGATCGCTCATGGCCACAAACCCCAAACCGGGTGGGATCATATAGCCTTTCTGGGATCCAGAGGCGACGATATCCAGCCCCCAGTCATCAATGGGCACCGAGCAGGCCCCCAAACTGGTGACCGCATCCACAATGATCAGGGCTTCGCCATGGGCTTTCACCGCCTTGGCAATGGTCTCCAAGTCATTGAGGACGCCGCTGGAGGTTTCACTGTGGGTGACGATAACCGCCTTGATCGTTTTGGCGGTATCGGCGGTGAGCGCCGCCTCAAATGCGGCGGGGTCGAGGGGTTGACCCCATTCCGCTTCGATTAGGTCCACCTTGATCCCAAAGGCTTCGCAGACCTTGACCCAGCGATCGCCAAACTTACCGTTGCTACCCACCACCACGCGATCGCCCGCACTGAGCACGTTGATGATGCCCGCCTCCATGGCCCCGGTGCCGCTGGCCGCCAAAATCAAAACATCGTTTTGGGTTTGGTGGAGCCACTTCAAATGCTCGGTGATCTCCCCCATAATCTGACTGAATTCACCGCTGCGGTGACCAATCAGGTGCTGGGCTTGGGCTAGCAATACGCGCTCTGGCACCGGGGTCGGCCCCGGAATCATCAGCATAAATTTGTCGTCCATCGGCATAGTGACTGGGTGATTGGGGTGGTTGCAACAATTAAAAAGTATGACCCAGCATGGCACAGCTATTCCCTCGGGGTACAAACCTTTTGAGTCTGCTTAAGATCAGTCCTTTTGCAGAGGGCAATCACCAGCCCGGTGAGGATTAACCGATATGCCCGGTTGAGGGTGCGATCTACCTCAGCCTCATATTCTCGGGCTGCATCGCCGGGTAGAGGTCAGGGGTCCGGCGATGATTGCCGGGATGATCGCGGTGATCGCTAGCATCACCCGATAGGCTAGAACATAGATCACTCTACTTTCGACTCGGCTTGACCCTTGTTTGACCCCATGAAGAATCTGCGGAATTTTTATCTCATCGGCTGCTTAATCGGGCTCATTGCCCTTGTGACTTGGGTGGGGCCACCCGCGATCGCCCTAGAACCGGCAAACTTTACCCCAGAGCAGATTCAGACCATTGCCGCGCTGCGGGAGAAGGCGCTGATCACCAGCCAAGAGGGGGATTTAGAGAGCGCCGATCGCTACTGGAGTGAACTTTTGGACCGCTTGCCCGAGGAAGCCGCCATTTGGAGTAACCGGGGCCTGATTCGTACGAGCCAGCAGCGGTATGACGAGGCCCTGGCGGACTATACCGAGGCCATTGCCCTCGCCCCGACCAACACCGCGCCTTACCTCAATCGGGGGGCGGTGTACGAGGTACTAGCGGATTGGGATGCGGCCCTAGCCGACTATAACCAGGTGCTCGACCTCGATCCCCAAGAGGCCGGCGCTTACAACAATCGCGGCAACGTTAAAGGGGGGTTGGGGGACTGGCAGGGGGCGATCTCCGACTACCAAACCGCCACGGAGCTGGATGTCAACTTTGCCCTGGCTCGGGTTAATACCGCCCTCGCCCTCTACCAAACGGGCCAGCAGACAGCGGCCATCCGCTCCCTGCGCGGCACCGTGCGCAAATATCCTAATTTTCCCGATGCGCGGGCCGCCCTGACCGGCATGCTCTGGCAAGTGGGGCAGCAAGGTGAGGCCGAAAGCCATTGGGT
>CAYGVA010000166.1:0-9227 GCA_964353225.1 uncultured Leptolyngbya sp. | reverse complement strand
TTTTACTCACCCGTTGCCCCAGGGTGACATCAATGTGCAAAATGCCGCTGCGAGGCGTTCTCACCCACTTGGTCTCAGTGACTTCTAGGGGGGCGATCGCCACTGGCGACAACGTCGTCAATGGATACATCTCCAACAGCGCCATCACCCGCAAAACCCCCTCCACCCCCACGCGAATTGCTTCTGAATCAAACCGCAGGGCTTCCCCCGCCTCATAGAGCAAAATCGGGATATTTTTCTGGGCGGCGGCTTGCCGCAAGGAACCATCCCGAGTCGCTGCGTGGACGATTAGCGGCGCGCCAAAGGCGCAGGCACAGCGATGGGTTTCAGCATCGCGCAAATTGGCTCGAATCTGGGGCCAATTGGTGCGGTGGTGGGAGGCCGTATGCAAATCAATGCCGTGGGTGCAGCGGTTTACCACCTCTTGCATAAATAGGTAGGCTAATCGCGAGGCGAGCGACCCCCGAGAGGAGCCAGGAAAGGATCGATTTAAGTCGCGGCGATCGGGCAGATAGCGAGACTGCTCGATAAACCCAAACACATTCACAATCGGTGCCGTGACTAGCGTCCCCCGCAGCTTTTTAACGTTGACCTGCTCCAGGACCTGTCGAATAATTTCGACCCCGTTAATTTCATCGCCGTGAATGGCTGCACTCAGCCATAGCTTAGGGCCAGGGTTGACGCCATTGATGACGGTAATCGGCAGAGACATCATCGTGTTGGTCGGCAACCGAGCGACGGGCAATTCTAGTCGCTGCCGCTTTCCTGGGGCAATAACCGTGCCGTGAATCTCAAAGCCATCCGCCTTAGGGTCAACAGTAGAATTAGCCATCACGTTGATCAATATTTGATCCGATCTTGCGTTTTGTTAGGGGCGGCATTCTTCTCCAAAAATTCAATGATCTTGTCAGCCACATTGATTTCACTGGCCTTCTCGATCCCTTCTAAGCCGGGAGACGAATTCACCTCCATCACCACCGGCCCGTGATTGGACCGCAGCAGGTCAACCCCAGCGATTCTGAGGCCCATGGCCTTGGCCGCACGGGTTGCCGTGCTGCGTTCTTCAGGGGTGAGCTTGATTTTTTCGGCGCTACCCCCCTGATGCAGATTAGAGCGAAATTCACCGGGGGCACCCTGGCGCTTCATAGCCGCCATAACTTTATCGCCAACTACAAAGCACCGCAGATCTGCGCCTTTCGCTTCAGCAATAAACTCCTGCACCAAAATATTGGCATTTAAACCTCGAAACGCCTCAATGACGGATTTAGCAGCCTGATAGGTTTCTGCTAAAACAACACCAATGCCCTGGGTGCCTTCCAAGAGTTTGATCACCAGGGGAGCCCCCCCCACAATCTTAATCAGCCCCTCAATATCTTTGGTGGAATGGGCAAAGCCAGTAACCGGCAGTCCGATGCCCCGCTTCGCCAAAATTTGCAGGGAGCGTAACTTATCCCGAGACCGAGAAATCGCTTGGGATTCATTGGCAGGAAATACCCCCATAATCTCAAACTGGCGCACTACCGCAGTGCCATAGAAGGTATGGGAAGCACCAATTCTAGGGATCACGGCATCAAAGCCTTCGAGAGGTTGTCCTTGATAAATGACCTGGGGATTGTTGGCCGTAATGTTCATATAGCAGCGGAGGTAGTCAATCACCTCAACGGTATGTCCCCGCTCGACAGCGGCTTCCTCCAGACAGCGGGTTGAATAGAGCTTGGCATTTCGAGACAGGATGGCAATTTTCATGGGGGAAGGGTTGTTTAAACGGCGCTGAATTTAGGGTTTATGGGTCGGGCTTTGCAAATAGGACTTACCAGCATCCACTAGGAAGCGTTGACGTACAGCCTGTCGCCCCAGCAGCATCCGAAAGCCCATCACATCCCGGTTGGTTAAGGTGAGTTCGATGGGCCACTGCTGCCCCCCCAATGCCACCAGGGTTTGAATGACGGGGCGAGTCTGGGCCTGCCCGCCAGAATTTTTGACCGCGCGCGTGTCTAGGAGTTCGGCTTCTGCGGCGATGGTGTCGATGCTGTTGTGTTGGTGGGGATGGATGCTAAAGCGAACCCACGCTTTACCCTCGCGGGTAAAGGTTTCAATATCAAAGGCATGGAGGGCGGAGGAACGGGCACCGGTATCGATTTTGGCTTTGATCTGGGTGATGCCCAGGTGTGGCAGGGCCAACCGCTCCCGCCAACCAATGACGGGTAAGTCGGTGTATTGAGAACGCGTCATATCAGCAGGTAAGTCAGGCCGATGGCCTTAGGGTGCAGTCACTTAGACCTTGTGCCGCAGGATTCTAGGCTCTGGACTTTTGCAACTACATCGTTCAGCATAGGGGATTCGGCAGGGGCACGGACGGTTTGCCAAGCCCACACTTCTAAACCTTAGAAAACGCAAGGTTTGTTTGAGATTGCTAACATGCTTTGCCTAGCCCTCGCCTGGATCAGGGTCTTCCCGCTTTTTCCTTTCAGGCACCGTGTATGTGGTATCGGGCAGAAAGGCAGGGCCATTCTAGAATTAAGGGGTATCTGCTACGACCGTAAGGGGCCGTCTTCAATGGTGCGCTCTAACTGACGCAGGGTCGGCAATGGTTGTCTAAACTCATTCAGCAAGCGGCTCTGTCGCCGCTGCTGCCGCATTTCCCGCCGTCCCAATTGGCGCACTTTAGTTCTGAGGCTGTTGATTCGTTCGCCGGGGCGCACCTGGAGCTCTTCCCCTGAATTCAGAATCAGATCTTCGGTATCGCCCTGGAAGCGCAGCCGAATTTCGCCTTCCCAAGCAAAAAACACCACCCCTTCCTCAGGATTGTCGGATATCTGTACAAACAGGGTCGTTCCGCGTAGACCAGCCACGCCCACGGGGGTGACAATTTTTGTCGGCACCTGCTGACCGGGCTCAACCCACACCAGCATTTCGCCGCTATCGAGTTGCAATTCCTGGTTCGGTTGCAGGGTCAGCGAAGCTTCCCCACCAATTCGAAAGGCTAACCCATTGGCGAGATCGATTTGAGCCAGTCCGGTTTCAGCGGTACGAATGGTGTCTCCATAGGCTAATTGCATGCCCACCGAGGCATCGGTTTCTTGGTCTTGGTTCGCAACTTTCACCGATACAGGTTGTGCTTCTACGGCTGCTACCTCTGCGGCAATCGTGGGCGCGATCGGCTCCGATTCGGGGGGGGCTGCCGCTGTAGGGGCCGTCGCTGCTGGCGGCGGAACGGCGGCGGTGGGTGGGGGAGACTCAAGCGTTTCTGGCGTTGTTGTATTGGTTTGGGGCGGGGTGCTGCAAGCCCCGAGGGTCATCGCAACCATGAGCCCCAACACCATGGAGCGACGAGTTTTAGGGAATGTAAAAGTCATCACAGGTTACTCAAGGGTGTCCAGTAGGTCCGTATGCCATTAAAAATTCGCCCGCTTTACAGAGGGCACTGAGGATCGCGCTAAGGATGGGTCTGGGATTGAGCTTTCGTCATGAACAGTTAGCTCTCCAGGGGATGCAACCCCCTATCCGGAGATATCCTGTGTAGACGGCACGGCTTATTTATTCACTGAATCGTGCGCCTAGATGGGGCGGTATTGGACAGCACCGTGATCTGTATTTGTAGAGGAGTTCTGCCCCAGTGAATTTGCAGCAGCATTTAGAAACCCAACTGGCTGAAGATTTCAAGCTGCTGAAAGCCATTGAAGACCGCCTTCGGGGGGAAGGGGATCCCCGGCGGGCCTTGGCTTTGCGAGCCGATATTGATGAGGTCAAGCAGCGGATTTATGCCCAGCAGACGGAGCTGGAGGTGCTGATGCAAAAGGCGGCGGCCATAGGCACGGCAGCGGTCACCGCTACACCCCTGCCCCAAGGGAGCCGACAAGATTGGGGGGATGCGCCAGATGTGTCGATTTTTTTTGGTCGCACTGCGGAGCTCGATCGCTTAGCGCAATGGCTGGTGGGCGATCGCTGCCGTCTGGTTGCCATTCTCGGCATGGGGGGGGTGGGCAAGACGGGGCTCTCCCTCAAGTTGGGTCGTGGCGGCATCGGTAAGACCGATCTCTCTTTAAAGCTGGCGCGGGGGTTAGAAGCCGAATTTGACTGTATCATCTGGCGCAAGCTGCTGAATGCGCCCCCCTTAACCGAGACCCTCACCGACCTGCTCACCTTCTTTGCCGGTCCTCAACAACTGGATATCCCCGACACCGTCGAAGCCCAATTGGGTTTGCTGATGGGGTATTTGCGCCAACACCGCTGCTTGGTGATGCTGGATAACGTCGAAACCATTTTGCAGGGGGGCCAAGCCCCTGGCCAATACCGCCCTGGCTATGAAGACTATGGCCAACTGCTAAAACAAATTGGCGAAACCGCCCATCAGAGCTGCGTACTGCTTACCAGCCGCGAGAAACCTAAGGAGGTGGCCCGTCTGGAGGGAAAAACCAAGCCGGTAAGGGTGTTGAACCTGTCGGGTTTGGGCATTACGGAGGGGCAAAAGCTTTTTCAAGAATGTGGTGATTTTGTTGGCACCCCAGAACAATGGGATGCGGTGATTCGGTTTTATAACGGCAACCCCTTGGCCCTGGAGTTGGCGGCCCGCCATATTGATGAGGTGTTCTTTGGGGACCTGGGCAGCTTTTTGCAAACCGGCAAGCCCGTCTTTGAGGACCTGCGGGAGCTGCTGGACTGGCACTTTGAGCGGCTGTCGGCCCCGGAGCGATCGGTGCTGTATTGGCTAACGATCAACCGGGAACCCACCACCCTGGCGCAGCTCCAGGGGGATATTCCCGATGGGGCTACCCAAGCCCAGCTCCCTTCTACCCTGCAAGCCTTGCAGCGGCGCTTGCCCCTAGAGCGCAGCCACGGGGCCTTTAGTTTGCAGCCGGTGTTGATCGAATACATCAGCGATCGCCTGATTGAGCAGGCCAGGGATGAACTCATGCAGCAGCAACCCCACCTGCTGCGGAGCCATGCCCTGCTGAAGGCGTCGGCCATGGACTATGTGCGCGACAGCCAAAGCCGCTCGATTTTGGCTCCGATCTACACCCATCTGCGCGATGTCTTGGGTAATAACAGCGCGATTGCCGATCACCTGATGGCGATCATTGCCCAGCGCCAAAGCCAGGGTGCCCAGGCCCTAGGCTATACGGCGGGCAATATCCTCAATTTGCTCAGCCATGGCCATGTCCCGCTGCAAAATTTAGATTTCTCCGGTCTCTCCCTCTGGCAAGCCTATCTGCAAGGGGCGCAACTCCAGGGGGTGAATCTGACCGGGGCCGACTTGGCCAAATCGGTGTTTACCCAAAGTTTTGGCACCGTGTCGGCGGTGGCCTTTAGCCCCGACGGACAGGTGTTGGCCGCCGCTATTGCCAGCGGCGAAATGCGGCTGTGGCGGGTGGCGGATGGAGAGCAACTGCTCACCTGTCGTGGCCATACGGAATGGCCCTGGGCGATCGCCTACAGCCCCGACGGCAAATGCCTGGCCAGCGGTAGCCAAGACCAAACCATTCGCCTCTGGGATCCGACCACGGGGGAATGCCGTCAAATCCTCACCGGCCATAGCAACTGGATTAAATCCATCGCCTTTAGTCGCGATGGCCGCTGGCTGGTGAGCGGCGGCAACGACAACACCATCCGGGTGTGGGAGGTGGCCACAGGGCAATGCCGCCAAACCCTAGAAGCCCATGACGAGTCGGTTTGGTCCGTGGCCTTTCACCCAGGGGGCCAGTGGGTTGCCAGTGGTGGTGGCGATAGCCGGATTAACATTTGGGATTGGCAGACCGGCACCTGCGTCAAAACCCTAGCAGGCCATACCAAGGCGGTGAAAACGGTGGTGTTTAGCCCCGGCGGCGGCACATTGGCCAGCGGTGGCTTCGACCATGGGGTGCGGTTGTGGGATGTGGAAACGGGGGACTGCCGTCTGATCCTCCAAGGCCATACCGAACTGGTATGGTCCGTGGTGTTTAGCCCCGACGGCAAACTGCTGGCCAGCAACAGTGACGACCAAACCACCCGGCTCTGGCATGGGCAGACGGGCCAACCCCTGCGCACCGTCAAAGAACGCACCAGCCGGGTCTGGTCTATCGCCTTTAGCCCCGATGGTCAAACCCTGGCCAGCAGCAGCGGGGATCAAACCGTGCGCCTCTGGGATGGCACCACCAGCCAAACCCTCAAAACCCTCTGGGGTTACTCCAATGTGCTCTGGTCCGTGGCCTTCAGCCCGGACGGTCAAACCCTTGCCAGCGGCAGTGATCAGGCGGTGCAACTGTGGGATATCGAACGCGGCATCTGTACCCAAACCTTGCAGGGCTACACGGGCAAATCCCGCTCGGTCGTCTTTCACCCCGATGGTCAGCAAGTGGCCAGCGGCAGCGACGATGGCGGGGTGCGTCTTTGGGATGGGGATACGGGCCGCTGCTGCCGCGTCATGCCGGGGCATACCAACCGGATTTGGTCGGTGGCGTTTTCGCCGACGGGCGATCGCCTGATCAGCACCAGCGAAGACCACACCATGCGGTTGTGGGATCCGGCCACGGGGCAATGTTTGCGCTGCTTTGACAACCATGGCCAGCGGGTGTGGTCAGCGGTATTCGACCCCCAGGGCAACCGGCTGGCCAGCGGCAGCGACGATGAAGTCGTGCGGCTTTGGGATTTGGAAACCGGAGACTGTCTGCAAACCCTGACGGGCCACAGCAGTCGCATTTGGTGCGTCGCCTTTAGCCCGGATGGTCAAACCCTAGCCAGCGCCAGCGCCGACGCCACCATTTGTCTCTGGAATGCCACCACAGGAGCGCTGCGCCATTGCCTCAAGGGCCATAGCAATATGGTTTGGTCCGTAGCCTTTAGCCCCGACGGCCAGTCTCTGGCCAGCACCGGCACCGATCGCACGGTGCGCCTGTGGGATGTGATCACGGGTGAAAGCTTGGCGGTGATGGCGGGGCACACAGCCCTAGTCTGGACCGTGGTTTTCAGCCCGGACGGCAAGATCCTAGCCACCAGTAGCAGCGACGAAACCCTGCGGCTATGGTCGATGGCGGACCCGTCTGCTGAGGCCACATTGCGATGCGACAGACCCTATGAAGCCATGGACATTACCGCCGTCACCGGCATTACCGAAGCCCAAAAAGCGGTATTAAAACACTTGGGCGCTATTGAACGACCATAACCCATGCCTGTCACCACCATCGATGTTCTACTGATCCATCCCCCCTACCACCGCCGTGCCGGGAGCGGCATCATCCCGCCTTTGGGGTTGGCCTACATTGCCGCTGCCCTAGAGGCCCAAGACTACACCGTGGCGATTATTGATTGTGCCCTCGACTGTGGCTCCCAAAGCCCAACGGGTTTGCGGGCATTTCGCCAATACCTCGATCGCAAACTGCCCCAATATGTCCCCCGCTTTGGGGTTGGCATTGGCCCCACCACCACCCCCGCCCTCAAGGGCACCCAGGTGCTGTCCCAGGCATTGCAGCACCATTACCCCAATCTGCCTCGCATCTATGGTGGGCCTTTTGCCTCCATGCCCAACCAAACCCCAATCTTTTTTGATCGACTCGGGGCCACTGCCCTTATTCGCGGTGAGGGGGAAGATGCCTTCCCCGCGCTCATTACCGCCCTACGTCAAAACCAATGGGGTAAAGCCATCCCTGGGGTGGCTTGGCGCAAGGCAGACCGCCCCGCCACCGCCCTCGTCGCTGACATCAATCAACTGGTTTTCCCGGCGCGGCACCTGCTGGAAAACCATCGTTACCGCCCCTCCCTGCGACGCAATATTTTTGAGGGTCCGATGACGCCGATTTACTGGTCGCGGGGCTGCCCCTACCAGTGCAACTTTTGCGTGTCGCCGATGCTGCGGGGGCGTCGCATTACCCGCCGCAGTAACGCCAACCTGTTTGCCGAGATGAACCACTGCCGCGAGGTCTTTGGCATTAGCGGCTTCATCTTTTATGACGACTGTTTGTTCTTAAAATCTAAGACCCTGAATGCGGACGTGCAGCGGTTTTGCCAGGGATTATTGGCGCAGGTGGGCAGGGTCATCTGGGAGATGGAGCTGCGCTGTGATGCGGTGTCAGCCCTCACCCCAGCATCGATTCAGGCCCTGGCCCAAGCGGGGTGCCGCCAGATCAACATGGGCATCGAAAAAGCCTCGAATGCGCAGTTGCAGGCCCTCAATAAGCACCTGAAGGTGAGCGAGGTGGTGCAGGCTTGCCGCAATGTTCAGATTGCCGCCCCGGAACTGCGGCTGGCGGGCACCTTTATTCTGGGGGGGCCGGGTGAGACGGAAGCCGACGTGCGCTCTACAGTCACCTTTGCTCAGGATCTGGGGCTGGATTTTGCCCATTTCTATCCCCTAGAGATTTACCCCGGCACGCCGTTTTTTGATGAGGTGTTTGCGGGGGCCGACCCCACCGCCTGGGCCGATGCCATGTTGGCCGACCCCGATAACTATTGGGGCGAAATCCTCTATGAAACGGCGGCGCTGCCGGGGTGGCGACTATTGGCGCTGGTCCATGATGCCTACCGCCAGTTTTATGACCGCGCTACCTGGCGCGATCGCTTTGCCGCCACCACCAGTGCCCCCGTCCGCCATGCGGGCCAAACCGTAGTCGATCGCTGGTGCGAAGATCGCTTTCATTTATCCCTAGAAGAAATAGAACGTCCGGCGGCTGCAACCGCTATCCTGAGGGGTTGATGCCTGAGCGAAGCCATGACCGCTGCCCTAATTTCACCGCCTCTACCCGACCCATTGCCTCCCTTTGCCCCCCCCCTACGACTCGGGATTTTAGCCTCAGGTAATGGCAGCAATATGGCCGCGATCGCCGCTGCCATCACCGACCAAACCCTGCAAGCTACGATTCAGGTGGTGATTTACAACAATCCAGGGGCGCAGGTGGCACAACGGGCCAAGGACGCGGGGATTCCGGCGGTGCTGTTAGACCACCGCACCTTTGACAGTCGGGAAGCCCTAGATAAAGCCCTGATCGCCAAACTGAAGGACCATCAGGTGGATTGGGTGATTATGGCGGGGTGGATGCGGCGGGTCACCCAGGTATTGATCGATGGGTTTGCGGGGCGAATTTTGAACATTCATCCCAGTGTGTTGCCCAGCTTTCCGGGGGTGCGGGCGGTGGAACAGGCGATCGCTGCGGGGGTGGCGGTGGCGGGTTGCACGGTGCACCATGTGGAGCTAGCGGTGGACAGTGGGCCGATGATTATGCAGGCGGTGGTGCCGGTGATGGCGGGGGATACGGTGG
>CAYGVA010000165.1:0-9232 GCA_964353225.1 uncultured Leptolyngbya sp. | reverse complement strand
AATTCTCAGTATGGCCTTGCGGGTTCCGAATTTGCCGCTCGGGCTGAGCTTGTCGTTCACGCAGTGGCTCCCAGCAGGAGCAAGCCCATTCACCCTATTCCCTGCGGGAAGGAAGCCCACGACAAGCTCAGGGCGAATGGGGATTCTCCAAAATGAGAATTGCTGCCTAGGGTTGATTCATTTGGCAGAGAAAAAGCTGATAGGCCCTACGAGCCACCTCAAACATCTCGGCGATGTTGAGTGGCTGTCACGAAATCTCTACGAAGCGATCGTTGCAACGGCAAAGCTAGTAACACTGTCCGCGAGGTCCAGGGCGGCGGTGCGTCCTGGTGGTAGGCCGAAGGACGTGCGTAGCGGGGGTCTGGGGGCAATCCAAAAGCCTCCAGTCGAAGCGGCCCATGGTTCACCGAAATTTTCGCCTTAGCTGACCTGCTTGAGCCAAGACAGTTTTTCTTTCTTTAAAGAATCAACCCTAACCCCTAGCCCCCATGCAACCGGACCCCAAGTCAGCCGAAATCTCGAAACGATGGCGACAGTCCAGGGGGCAGCCGCCAACGGATCTCAATCAATGCCTAGGGGAGTGGGGGCTGGTAAACACAGGCTTAAGATGCGGCATCTAGGGCCGGTTGCAACACTTTTCTGGGTAACGCTTGTAGTGCAGGGTCTTTGAAGGCACGGGCGTAGTACTTGTCTGCATCTAGCGAGATCGCCCGACGCAGGTGTTCGATCGCCCAATCAGGTTGCTCTAAGGCGGCATAGCAACAAGCCTGCTGAAAAAACGCCAACGGATGGTTGGGGATAATGGATAGGGCCTTATTAAAGGCTTCGACCGCACTGTCATATTCAGTGAGATGGCGGAGGGTGAGCCCCATGGCTAACCAACCATTCGCCGAATAAGCCTGACGCTTTAAGGATTCGGTGATTGCCGTTTGGGCCTCTGCATAGCGGTTCAGATGCGCCAAGATCAGCCCTTTTTGGAACCAAAGCTGGGCATTCTCAGGGTCGAGCTGCACCGCTTGATATAGCTGTTGCAGCGCCTCCGTAGATTTACCTTGGCGACGCAGCAAATAGGCCGAGCAGGCATACAATCGTGCATCGGCCCACCCTTGGGCTAAGGGTGCCGCTAGGCATTGCAGCGCCTCTGTGTCACGCCCAGCTTTGGTAAAGGCATACCCCAACGCCAGTTGGGCTTCGCGGTGGTTGGGCTGATGGGTGAGGGCGGTTTGCAAGGCGGCGATCGCCGCTGGCAAATCGTTCAAGTAATAGGCTGCCAGCCCTTTATGATACCAAATTTGACCATCTTCAGGTCTCAAGGCAAGGGCTTGGTCGTAGCTCTCAATGGCGTCGTCATAGCGCTGCAAACGGTGTAACAGCCGCCCGCGCCGCATCCAGATTTTGGGGTGATGGGGCTCTAGCTTTAGGGCTTGGTTATAGGCGTTGACGGCTTCAGTGGGCCAGCCAGCAGCGGCGAGGGAGGTGGCGTAATTAGACCACACCATGGGGTTGTCAGCCGCCAAAGCCAAGGTTTTTTGATAGCTGGCAACGGCTTCTTGATACCGCCCTAGCCGCCCTAACAAATAGCTGCGCTGCTGCCAAGCCATGGCATTGGTGGGCTCAGCTGCCGTCCGGGCCTCGCATCGGGCTAAGGCCGCAGCCAGTTGCGCCTCAGATGCTAGAGACCAATCAGTGGATTGAGGATTGGTGCGATCTCGGGGCAGTGCCATGGCAGATGATAGGGATCACGATGACTGCATCCTGATCTGCAGCATACCCATGTCCAGACCTGAAACGATAAGTCCAGTCGTGTGAACATCTGATAAATCAGTGAATTCACTGGCTCAATAGCGATCCATACAGCCCTAGAAATCGCCCCGAGAAGGCCACAGCATACTGGCAGCCCAGGTATGGGGGCACAATGCAAACCTCAGCGTTCAGCCTCAATCGCATCACGCGATGACATCAAAGGTTATGGATAGCGCCGCCAACTGACTCGCATCGATGGTTTGTACGGCGGCATTGCCGGTACCCGTATCGCCAGTCCCCCTAGAACCTGATCCCCGAGTCCCTGAAATATCCGCTAGCAGCCCACTGACCACATCGGTCGGGTCAGCCACCGCCACCGGGCCAGAACTCGTCCCCGATCGCGTTGCCACCGCCTGCAAAGCCCGCAGAGCATTGTCCAGGGGTTGGCTGCTGGCCACCACCAGCACTTCCGTGGGTCCCGTGGGGGCTTGCGTCACCAGTCGGAAGCTATCCCGGTTGGGATCAGGGAGTCGTAGGGTTTGCCCAGCCGCCACTCGGGTCACATTTGCAGTGGCGGTCCATTGATTGGGGAAGATGACCGCCATTTCACCCGTGGCATCAATCACCAAAACACTCAGATAGAGGTCTCGGGTCTCTTGATTATGAATCTCAAACTGAATCGATGTCCCCAGGGAAATCTGCTGGATGCCAGGACGGGGGGGTGGGGTCGTCGCCGCTCCCCGCACCGTAAAGGCACTGGCCACCACTTGGGAATCGCCCACCGGTGCCATCGTGACCTGCAGGGCTAAGCGAGAAGAGCCAGGGTTAAGCGTGAGTTTGACAATGCGGGCAGCGAGGAGCGATCGCAGCTTAGGACGCAGCCGTTCCATGGCCAAGTCTACCGATTCCCCAGGCGAACCAAAGGAGCCAGGGATGAGATCTAAACCAGGGGCAAACAACCCTAGACAGCCCTCGGCAGGAATATCGGGCTGCCCCACCAACTCAGTCCGATAGGCGGCGGTCATGCGCCCCAGAATGTAATGCACCTCCCCTTGCTGCAACGCCATCGCTGCCATGCGGGGAATCGCCGTAATGCCCTGGCGCGCCAGGGCCTGTTCTGCACCGGTGAGGGACGTGTCTAAGCCAATGCGAAGGCTGACATCGGTGGGGATGCCCCGCACCTGTTCTTGCAATAATGATCCGGTGGGCATCGTTGCCTGCAAAAGGCGGCCCCGTCCTTTCAAGCCTTGGCGGCTGGTAATTTGCAACAAACCTCGGGATGCACCATCGTTACCCACCGCCGACAAAATCGCATCGGTCTGAAAGGCTTCTAAACTGCGGGGATCAATCCCCCCCAGCCAAATCTCAGCGGTGCTGCCCTCAATTTTGGTGACCACTGCCTCTGCCGGTGGGGTGGTTTTGTCGGTGAAGTACATGGGCTGACTGCCGTAGCGACTGCCGGGCTGCACTTCGAGCTGAGGCTCCTGGCCACTAAAGGAAAGCTGGGTGGTGGTGCGGGCAATGTTAGGGACGGTGCTGCCGAAGGGGGTCATGCCAGTCTGTTGCCACAGGTACTGGGTCATCACGTAGCTAAAGGCCCCGGCATAAAATTCTTCGAAGGGGGCATCGGCGGCATATTGGTCCCGCCGGGCTGAGGCGATCGCCACCCCCCGCGCAATGCCCTCCCGTCGCTGCTTAATAAAGTCAGCGGGGGACAGGTTCAGCCGGGTTAACCATTGCGCTTGATAAGCCAGTTCGGCGGGGCTCATTTCTAGACTGGGGCCACCCCGCCGGGCACGCACCACCAGGTTGCCTCGGGTGCCCCCACCAGAATGGCAGCTATCTAAAACAAAGGTGACATTGTCGGTTTGCAGCGCTGACCCGAGCAAAAACAGGGTGTGGCCGGTAATGTCTTGCACTGGCCCGCCCTGGCGGGGAAACCCCTCTGGCAAACGGCTATCGACCGGCACTAGGGTACTGTTCAACCCATCGGGAAAGTCCTGGTCCGGATCCACCACCCGAGAGCCGTGGCCCGAAAAATGGAACACCACCACATCCTCTGGGCGGGCCTGCTTAATCAGGTGTTCTTCAAAGGCGGTGAGAATGCCTTGGCGGGTAGCCTGGGCATCGGTGAGCTTGATAATGTCGTCAGGGTTAAAGCCAAACCGGTGTACCAAGAGGTGATATTGCAGTTCCACATCGTTGATGCAGCCCTGCAAGGGGGCAAACAGGCCATCGTTGGGATATGCGTTGACCCCCACCAATAGGGCCAGCTTGCGCGGGGTCGATTGGGCCAAGGCTTGGCCATAGCGATCGCCCTGCCGTTGCCAATCGAGTTGTGACCACCCTAGGGCGGCCAGGGTTGCCCCCGCCCCCTGCAATAAATGACGCCGTGATAGCTTTGCCATGGCCCAGTACCTCTCACAGTCTGATCTCGACCGTCGTTGTCCCTTGGCTACAGCCTACAGTGACCATCAACAACAGTCCTGAAAGATCCTGACGAAGCGTCATGATGTTAGGGGGCGCAACTCAGCAACCGAGCCTGGGGGTGGGCCGTTGTTAGGGCCGCTTGGCGGTCAGGGCTGGGGCGACCATAGGTGGTTAAATCCTGAAAGGCATCTGGGGTGAGCACCTGATTAGCGGTTTCTTCGCCCAGATCGCTAAAGAAAATTGTGGTGGTAATGCTAATGCTGCCCCGCTGATGCTGTTGGTAAAGATCAGCATATTGTGCCGCCACTGTCTGCCACTGGGCCGGTTCGCAGTAACTGCGATCGACCAGCAGCGTCACGTCTGGGGCCGCGAAGACCGTGCGGATGGCGACGGCAGCGATCGCAAAAGCTGCCCAACCGACCCCAACGATTCTTAACAGGGTGCGATTGAGATGATTGGGATTCATAGGAATACTCCGAAGCGGCTCCTAGACAGCATTCTAGCAATGCCGATCAAAAGACCTAATCCCTATTGGTAATTCACGATGCGGCTAAAGTTACTGGGCTCTAGGCTCGCACCCCCGACCAAGGCCCCATCAATGTCTGACTGGGCCATAATCTCGTCCACATTACTGGGCTTCACCGAGCCGCCATACTGAATCGGCACAGCTTTGTGGGTCAGCTGCTGGCGAATCAGACCAATGACGCGATTCGCCTCGCTGGTTTCGCAGGTGTCTCCCGTGCCGATCGCCCAGATCGGTTCATAGGCAATGATCAAATGGGTCTGATCGACATCCACTAACCCCTTCTCAATTTGGCGCTGAATAATCGCCTCCGTTTCCCCAGCATCCCGCTGTTGCTTGGTTTCGCCCACACACAAAATAGGGGTTAGGCCATGGCGCTGAGCCGCCTTGAGACGTTGGTTCACGGTTTCGTCGGTGTCACCAAAGAGCTGCCGCCGCTCACTGTGCCCCACAATCACGTAACGCACCCCCAGCTCCGTCAACATATCGCCGGAAATCTCACCGGTGTAAGCACCGCTGTCCTCCCAGTGAATGTTTTGAGCACCGAGCTGCACCCGGCCACCGTGGAGGTGCTTAGACAGCGTACTCAGTGCCGTAAAGGGCACACAAAGAATTATCTCTCGATCATCAGGAGTTTCTGAAAGCTGACTGACAAACCCTTGCAAAAACGTCAGGGACTCGGCCTGAGTTTTATGCATCTTCCAGTTGCCAGCGAGAACAATCTTACGCACGAATTCTTAGGTAACAAGGGACAGGCGTAACCTACGCATCCATGGATCCTACAGGCAAAGCTGACCCGGAGCAAATGCCCGTTACACAATGGTTACGCCAGCACATGGCGGGCAATCTTAATCAATTCTTGGGTTAGGGGATGCTTCGGATAGCGCAGGCAAAAGAGTTCTCGGCTCCCCAGCAACATCATTTCTTCTGACATGGGCAAGACCCCAGCAACCGGTACGTTATAGGTTTTTTCTACCAGCCGCTGGACGCCATCAGCATCCAACGAAGCCAACACTTTGTTGAGCAACAACATCAATTTCGGAATGCCCAAATGTTGCGCAAGTTCAACGGTTACCGCCGTTCCTTCAAAGTCTTGACCATCGGGCCGCAAAATCATCAGCAACATATCCGACAACGCCATGGCCAGCAAAGTTTCGTTGTTGACCCCAGGATGGGTATCGATAAAGACGTAATCGAGGTTGAGGCGATCCGCCAGGGTATTGAGGCCATCACTGAGCTGGGTGATGTCATATCCCTCACTCACGATGCGCGTAATTTCCTCAGTTTTAAAACTACCTGGGGCCAAGTAAATTGCCCCATTGCGCTGCTTGACGGCCTCAGGGGTGAGGTTATACATTGCTTCTTCAATCGAGCAGAGATCCCACAGGTAATCATTGAGGGTGCGGGTGACATTCGCTTGGCTGAGCCCAAAGGGAATATGAATACCAGGGGACTGGAGGTCCGTATCCACGATGCCAACCCGCTTACCCGTCATGGCGATCAGGGTCGCCAAATTCGCAGTGACGTTTGATTTGCCGGTACCACCGCGAAAAGAGTGAACGGCCACCAATTTGAACATAACGTTATCCCTTCAATCCCTGAGGCATAGGCTGGCTGGGCAAATTGTAGACCAGCCTGTGGGGGATGACAGGCTTTTCCATCAAGGCTGGCCATCATCATTAACCTTCAAACCGGTCACAATCTTGATGAAATCGCTGTAGCCAAACGCTTGTAATGCCTAAGCTATAGTCACCAGCAGCCTGTCACAAGAAAGTCACAATCTTTATCTATAGTCATGATGTTCGCTGACAGAGCGTTAATTGCAGGACATCACAACTCCCATTCCCAGACAGGCAGAAGCATCATGAGTGCGATCACCGCCAAGAGCCCATCTCATAAAATCCTGGTAGACGATCTATTCACAACCCCCGTCATTGTGGAGGACCTCGTCAACCGCTTTAAATATTGGAACAAAACCATTCAAGAAGGCATTCAGTACCAAGGGGACCTATATGCCCAAGTCAGAACCTATCTAGCCACCGATCGCATGCAAGCATTTTCAGATAGCCATGAATACGCGGCGACGGGCAATAAGGTCTGCATTACGGCCTCCAAGGAAAAGTACACACTTTGGGTCGATTTACGGTCCTATGCGGCGAGTGCCTGATGGCATGCGTTTCAGCACGATGGCAGAGGGCCGGTAGACAAAGGTCCTGAAACGATATCCCTCCCCTTGAAGCTTTATCTACTGAAAGGTAGAATTGGAGAATGGCTTCCCAAACCGCCCAACAAATCCTGGATGTCGCGCAAACCCTGGTGCGGCAGCGGGGTTACAGCGCCTTTAGCTATGCTGACATTGCCGATCGCGTCGGCATCCGCAAAGCCAGCATCCATTACCATTTTCCCTCTAAAGATGAGCTGGTCAGAGCCTTGGTGGTGCGCTATCGCCAAGCCTTTCAAAAACAGCGCGATCGCATCGCCCAAGCCACCCCCGACCCGGCAGTGCAGCTCAACCAATTTGCGGCCCTCTACCGCGTCGATTTGTCCACCGATCAGCTCTGTCTATGCGGCATGTTATCGGCTGACTTTGCGGTCCTTCCGCCCCTTGTGCAGCAAGAGATCCAAGGGTTTCTGACCGAGAACGAAGCCTGGCTGGGCCAGGTTGTGACCCAAGGCTGTAATGCCCAACAGTTTCACTGCCAGACACCCGCTGCCACTGAGGCCAAGCGCATATTGGCCACCCTCCAAGGGGCACAACTGGTGGCACGCACTAGCCCCAAGCCAGAATCCACCTTTGACCAAATTGTGCAACCCCTGATCGCGGCGCTGTGACCCTAGCCCTTGTCACTGCCCTGGCCTTATACCCACGGCAACACCGTCGGGATTCCCCACCCGGTGGCAGAAATCAGCATTTGCCTGATAAACTACCTATTAGTAGATAAGTGCATCCTTGTTATTTGAGTCTTCCTCAGGAGATTGTCATCCCATGCAAATCCATGCCGATTTAAGCCAGCGCGCGGTTGTCTTGACCGCTGAGTTGCCCTGGATTGACTCCCCCATGAAAGGGGTGCAGCGCCGCATGCTAGATCGCGACGGTCAGGAGGTGGCGCGGGCGACGTCGTTGGTGCGCTACGCCCCCGGCAGTGCCTTCTCGGCCCACACCCATGGTGGCGGTGAAGAATTTATGGTGTTAGAGGGGGTGTTCTCCGATGAAAACGGTGACTATGGTCCCGGCACCTATGTGCGCAACCCCGTTGGGTCTTGCCACACCCCTTCTAGTGCAGAGGGTTGCACCATTTGGGTCAAGCTCTGGCAAATGCACCCTGAGGATCAGCAACGGGTCGTGATTGACACCCGCCAAACCCCCTGGGTGCCGGGGATGGTGCCGGGGCTCAAGGTGATGCCCCTCCATGGCTATGGCCCGGAAAGCGTAGCCTTGGTGCAATGGGCTCCTGGCACGACTTTTCCTCGCCACGGCCATCCCGGTGGCGAAGAAATTTTTGTGCTGGAGGGCGTTTTTGAGGATGAGCAGGGCACCTATCCGGCGGGCACGTGGTTGCGCAATCCACCCGGCAGCATTCACACCCCCTTGAGTCGAGAGGGCTGCGTGATTTATGTGAAGGTGGGCCACTTAGCCGCCTCCCACCTTGCCCAGCCCACCCCCGCAAAAGCGTCCGCCTAGATCATTTCTGGAAAGTCGAGCACGGGGTGCCAGCTACACCGCAAAATCTCACGGGTAAAGCTAGGAATCGACCAGCGTTGCAGGCCGCGCTTGTGACTGGAGAAGACGGCGATCGCCGAAATATCACGATTTTCTGCGGTCTTAAACAGTTCTTCCTGGGGGTCACCTTCCTTCACTAAGGTTTCGACTTCGATGCCCAGATCCCTTAATTCAGCACTCGCTTTATCGAGCTTAGCCTTTGCTGTCGCCATAGGGCGATCGCCCCGCAATTCTGGGCGAATGCTCTCATCCACCACCCAAAGAATCAGGCATCGCTCTAATACCCGCTCGGGGGATTGCGCTACGGCCACCTGGATTCGTTTCAGCAGGCGATCAGAGGTGTCACTCCCGTCATAGGGCACCAGTAGATAGCGAAACAAACTCCGGCAGCGCAGGTCGAGTTCTGGGGTGGTGTAGGTCGAAATCAATTGGGGCCGGAGAATCATCACCGGCACCTGCAGCCGCTCTACCAGACCCATGGTCGTGCTGCCAAAAAGCTTCTCGGTCAGGAGGTTACGGGTGGGCATCCCCAAAAACACCACATCGGAATGGGTAGACTCGACCAAGGTCAAGATATTGTCCTGGGGACGCCCCGACATCACCTCTACAGCCACCGAAGCAGCCTCAGGAATCTCGCTGAGGGATTCCTCTAATCGCTGTTTGGTGGCGGCCATCTCATCGTCGTTGATTTGAGGCACACCGCGATCGGTTTGCAGCGAGACGTTGTGAAAAAAAGTCAGCTGCTCCAGCCCTCCGGCCACCAGACTCGGAACGACTTGGGTTAACCGGTATAAGCCATCAGAAAAATCGGTGCA
>CAYGVA010000164.1:0-9246 GCA_964353225.1 uncultured Leptolyngbya sp. | reverse complement strand
CCCCCGGTCATGATTGGCAGCAACTGCCGGATTGGGGCCAGGGTCAATATTGAGTCAGGTAGCGTGATTGGCGATAACGTCACCATCGGTAGCGATGCCGATCTGAAGCGCCCCATCATCTGGAATGGGGCAATTATTGGTGAAGAATCCCACCTGCGGGCCTGTGTCATTGGTCGCGGGACTCGGGTTGATCGCCGTGCCCATGTGCTGGAAGGAGCCGTCATCGGTGCGCTCTCGACCGTTGGGGAAGAGGCCCAAATTAGTCCTGGGGTTCGTGTCTGGCCCAGCAAGCAGATTGAGTCAGGGGCGACATTGAATATTAATTTGATTTGGGGAAATACCGCTCAACGCAATCTGTTTGGCCAGCGGGGGGTGTCGGGCCTTGCCAATATTGACATTACCCCTGAGTTTGCGGTGAAGCTAGGGGCGGCCTATGGTTCTACGCTCAAGCCAGGGGTCAATATTACGGTCTCTCGGGACCAACGCAGTATCTCGCGCATGGTGTCGCGATCGCTGATTTCTGGCTTGATGTCCGTGGGCATCAACATTCAAAACCTAGAGGCGACCGCCATTCCCGTCGCTCGGGCGGTCTTACCGACTTTAAATGTGGTGGGCGGCATCCATGTGCGCCTGCACCCCGAGCGGGCCGATCACATCTTGATTGAGTTTTTTGACGACAAGGGCATCGATATCCCGAAGGGCAAAGAGAAAAAAATTGAAGGGGCCTACTTTAAGGAAGATCTCAGACGCGCTCAAATCAACGAAATTGGACAAGTCACTTACCCCAGCCGGGTGATTGACACCTATACGACGGCTTTTGAGAAGCACCTCAATGTCGAGGCCGTCTGCAGTAGTAAGTCGAAAGTCGTCATCGACTATGCCTATGCCGTTTCAGGAGCAGTTTTACCCCAGCTCCTCGGCAAATTCGGTTGCGATGCCGTTGTGCTCAACGCCAGTTTGAGCCAAAGTGCCCCTTCTCCCACCGATCGCGAACGGATGTTAGGTCAGTTGGGGCAAGTCGTGCAGGCGTTGCAGGCGACCTTTGGGGTCCAGGTGTCGGCCAACGGGGAGCAATTTGTCTTAGTGGATGAAGTGGGGACACCCATCCGTGGGGAAACCTTAACGGCCCTCCTCACCCACATGATCCTGACCGCCAACCCTCGGGGCACCGTGGTCGTGCCCGTCAACACGACGGGTGCCCTAGAACAAATTGCCCGTCGTCACGATGGCCAAATTATTCGCACCAAGGTGAATCCCACCGCCCTGATGGAAGCCTGCCAATCCAATAGCAATGTGGTGCTGGGGGGTAGCAGCGACATGGGCTTTATCTTCCCGCAATTGCACCCAGGTTTTGATGCCATGTTCTGCATTGCAAAATTGATTGAAATGCTCACCATTCAAGAGCATACCCTGGGTCAAATCTGGTCAGAGCTGCCTCGTACTTCCTACCGTTCCCAGGCGCTACGCTGCCCTTGGACGATTAAAGGGGCACTGATGCGGCACATGGTAGAAAGCACCCCCCAAGCCAATCTGGAACTTGTGGATGGGGTTAAAATCATAGACCGTAGCCACGATGGCTGGATCTTGATATTGCCGGATGCTGGGGAGCCCCTGGTTCACATCTTTGCCAGTAGCGAAGACCGAGACTGGGTTGAAACCTCCCTCCAGGAGTATCGCACCCGTGTCCAAGCCTTCATTGAGCAAGAACAAGGTATCCATTACAACGTAGAGGAGGGAGCTCGATGAACCAATGCATGCTGATGGCGGAGCTAATCAGTGTTCCGCAACTGCGATATACCCAAGATAATCAAACGCCCATTGCTGAATTTGCGGTGGTGTTTCCGGGGTTACGGGCGGATGATCCCACCCCACAGATGAAGGTGGTGGGTTGGGGTAACCTTGCCCAAGAAATGCAGGAGCGCTACACAACAGGCGATCGCGTCCTTCTAGAGGGACGACTCTCGATGAATACGGTGGACCGCCCAGAGGGGTTTAAAGAGAAGCAGGTCGAGATGACGGCCCAGCGGATCCATAAAATCAATGACCTGGGTACGTTGCCGATGGCAGCACCGGCCCAGGTGGGCGTCACGACAGCGACCTCACCCATGGTGGCCGCAACCCCAACGGTCTCCCCCGCCCCGTCTGCACCAGCAGCACCAGCGCCTGCACCCATTCCCACCACACCAGCCCCCCAGGAGGCGGAGGTCGATTACGACGACATTCCGTTTTAGGCGCGGCCTAATATGTCGCCCGTTGACAATGCTACCCCTACCCCTGCCCCTGATTTCAGGGGCAGGGGTAGCTGGTTGCAGAGGTTATCTGCCCCTCAGGGATCTAACGGCGGCTGGGGAGCGGCGCTGGTGGCCAGCAGTTGCGCAACTTGATCAGTGGACTGGATGCAGAGTGGATAGCCAAACACCTGGGCAAAGGTGGCTTCAACCAGGGGCTGAACGGCCTCAACGGTGAGTCCCGGCAAAGCCTCTGCCAGACTACCCACGGGGCGATCGCTGATGCCACAAGGAATGATCTGCTGAAAGCCCGCCAAGTCAGGGCAGACATTCAGTGCAAAGCCATGCATGGTGATCCAACGGCTGACCTTAATCCCAATCGCCGCCACCTTGCGCCCCGACATCCAGATACCAGTCAGGCCCGGCTGGCGCTCCCCTGGCAAGCCCAGCTTTGCCAAAACCTGTAAAAGCACCTCCTCTAGTTGCCTGAGGTACCAATGCAGGTCCGGCTGGTGACGGCGGAGGTTGAGAATCGGGTATCCCACCAACTGACCAGGGCAATGGTAGGTCACCTCTCCGCCCCGCTCCACCCGAATCAACTCAGGCATCATGGGACCTGGGATGAATTTCACAAAGTCGATGCTGCTCCCTTGCCCCAGGGTATATACCGGCGGATGCTCCAGCAGGAGCAACACATCCGCTAACTCGGGAGCGGTGCGACGGCGCTGAACGAGGTGCTGCTGTAAGGACCATGCCTCAGCATAGGGAATAACCCCCAAGGGATAGATCTGACAAACTCGATGCTTAGCGTCTTGCAACCGTAATATCTATGAATTTCATGGGCACTACTTACCCTTTAGAATCAAGAATTATCAATCGATGCAAAGGATCCTAAAGGGCCATGTTCTCTAGAATACAAGGTGTTAGGGTGAGAGCAGAAGCCGAATTTCCGTAGGGAGACTGCTTTATGAAGCTAGTGATTCAAGGCAAAAACATTGAGATCACAGAGTCCATTAACACTTACGTACACCAAAAAATAGAAAAGGCGGTTAGTCACTTTAAACACCTAACCAACGAGGTGGACGTCAATCTTTCCGTTGCTCGTAATCCTCGCATTACCCCTAAACAATCTGCAGAAGTCACCCTCTACATTAATGGTGCCGTGGTCCGTGCGGAGGAAAGCAGCGAAAATCTCTATGCCAGCATCGATATGGTGGCCAACAAAATCACTCGTCAACTGCGACGCTACAAGGAAAAACGGCAAGACTATACGTTGAATTCGGTGAAGCCTCCCAAAGAAAGCTTTGTGGGGAAACCTGTGCCCGTAGCGAACGTGGAAGAGGTTTTGCAAAGCAAATCGCCCCAGTTGCCAGAGGCGGTCGTGCGCAGCAAGTACTTTGCCATGCCACCGATGTCTGTGCAAGAAGCATTAGAACATCTGGAGCTTGTAGACCACGATTTCTATATGTTTCTCAATGCTGAAACCGGTGACATTTGCGTCATCTACGAACGTAACCATGGTGGCTATGGCTTGTTGCAACCCAGACCCGCGAGTGATGAGAAACTCGGGAATGGGCACAAAAAATCAACTGTGGTGCCCCTCAACCATGCCGCCGCAGTCTAGGGCGATCAGCGGCTAAGCGCGCGCTAACCGCAAACATTAAAAGCCCTTCAATCATTGAAGGGCTTTTAATATCTGAATCTATCCTAATCTAGGGGGGAATTGGCTTGGCAGCCATGCCTCCCTAGGATTGGGTGGGCGTTGCGTTTAGGAGCGCGTTGAGATTGCCTCGGCGCTCTAGGGCATAAAGGTCATCGCACCCACCAATGTGATGGTTATCAATAAAAATTTGTGGCAGCGATCGCCGACCATTAGAGCGCTCAGCCATTTCAGCTCGGGCCGTTTCATCACCATCAATACAGTATTCGGTATATTGCACGGACTTGCGATCTAGTAGGTCCTTGGCACGAATACAGAAGGGGCAGCTACTCCAGGTATAGATTTCGATCATAGTTAGCTTTACTGGATGGGAACCCCAAGGGTTGTTTACATTTCTTTCTAATCTTAGCGTTCGATCTGGGAGGAGCGCTGAGCTCAGGCTGAGGTTCGTCGGGATGGTGGCTGGCACAGGGGCGATTGGCACCCCAAGATACACAAAATAGACAAAGGGGGGTTAGGTGAGCTGCACGGTGTGACTTTGTAGACCTAGGGTGACGCGATCGCCATTAATGAGTTTGCGACCCCGTCTCGTTTCTGGCACATCATTGACCTGGACTGCCCCCGATTGAATCAAGAATTTAGCTTCACCGCCGGTTTGGGCCAGTTGTTGCCATTTCAAAAATTGATCGAGCTTGATGAAGGGCTGGTGTAGCGAGGCTGTCATAGGCGAAACACTCTCAAGAAATATAAACTCACCTTTCGTTAAATCCTAGATGCTTACAAACTCCTCAACAACTCCCCAGAAAGTCTTCAGGTCTTTCTAGAATGGGGAGAACTACACTGAACAGGTGCTCCGTACCCTAAGCTGTGATGTCATATTCCACTGATCAGAGCGATTATTGCTTGCAGGCATTACTGCGTCACGATTCACAATTGCGCCAGTTTAAAAATGAGCTGCCAGAGCCTGTGCAAGCTTGGCTCGATCATTGTGAATGGACCCTGGTGCCACAAGCAGGGCAAGACGGCATGGTTTTGATTGTGATTAGGCTGCCTGAGCGGATTACGCTGCGTCACCCGCTCCTATACCGTCTAGCTGAAATTGCTCACATCTGTTGGGGGGCTTCCGATTTCTCCCTTTTCTCAGCCGAATCCCCTGAACCCGTGCGGGTTTTAGGCCAAACCTTATTAGATCTGGGTCACGGTCTCTAGTTCAGCTTGAGCGCACTGACCGGGACATCATCCCATGACTGCACCGTGCGGAGATGAGCAATCCATCCCGCTTGCTTTTGGGCTGGGGTTAAGTTGTCTTGAAAGGTGCGGTGGCACGCTTGAGCTTGTTGCTCATCAACACAAGCAATACAAGCGTAAAGGATGCCGCAGGGGTCAATTTGCTCATTGACCCAGATGACTGGGTTATACATAATTGCACTGGCTTTAAAGCCAACTAAACGTCTCCACCGGGTTGAAATATCTTAGATAAAGACGGCAAGAATAGCTTGGATCTGCTGCTGAAAGTTAGTCCGTAGCTCCGCCCCAAAATACAGTGGAGGCCCCTTTGCAGAGGACACCGCGTTCCTGAGTCGCTCCAGTCATTTGGGATGCTGCATAGCCTGCAAATCGAGCGTTTTTTGAGGTCATGCTCCTGATGGTATAAGACGCCTGATGGGACGATGATGGGATGGTTGGCTTCAGCGGTCGGCACGCGCTCTGATACTGTTCAGGGAGAACTTTTTGTGATGTGCTGCCCTGAAGGAGTGAATGCCCATGACCCCGATTGAGGAAAAAATCCAAGCTGCGATCCAAGAGGCCCAGGCAATTTGTGATGATCTCGGGGCCAAATCAGGGGCCTGCGCCGTGGCTTGGGATACGGTCGAAGAGCTGCAAGCGGAGGCGGGTCACCAAAAAGTGACCCCGCCTAAAACCCCCTTTGAGACCTACTGCAACGATCATCCCGACGCCCTAGAATGCCGGATTTACGAAGATTAGGGGGATGGATTGGCGTATCGAGCCAAGCCAGATTCGTTCAGACGATTCGAGGGATTGGGGCTAACGGGTGGCTATGGGCCAAGCTCCCTAGTTCCCTTAAGCTCCCTGCTCCCTAGCGCTAGCTAACAGAAACGATATCAAGGGGACCGTTGGGCTTCGGCTTGGGCGATCGCCGCTGCCGTTGCCGCCAAGGCAGGCTGGTCTACCGAAATCCCGGTGATTTTATGCTGTACGAGGGCCGGAATAATCTCGGGGTAACGGGCCGGAGCCATACCACAGATGGAGGTGGGGAGATCTAAGGCTTGGGCCTGTTGGAGTAAGTGGGCGATCGCCGCCTGCACCGCCGGTTGCCGTTCATCAAAGGTTGCTGAGAAAATCGCTTGGTCGCGATCCACCCCCAGCAGTAGTTGGGTGAAGTCATTGGAGCCAATGGCAATGCCCTGTACGCCCGCATCAACGTAGTCCGACAACAAAAACAAGACTGAGGGCACCTCCGCCATGATCCAAAGCTGGAAGTCGGCCACCAAGTCTAGTCTCGTGGCCTCAACCTGGCCTTGGCAATAGCGAAACTCTTCCACCGTGCGAACAAAGGGTAAGAGCAACTGCACATTGGTGAAACCCTCTTTTTGCAAAATTCTGAGGGCATTGAGTTCAAGCTGAAATAAATCGGGATGCTGCTGATAGCTAAAGGTCCCCCGTACCCCAAGCACCGGATTGACCTCAGGGGGGGGGCCACCCAAGAGGGTGGTTAACTCATGGGATCGTAAATCAAGACTGCGGTAACGCACGGGGCGGGGGGCAAAGGCGGCCAAAATGGGTCGTAGTTGTTCGATCAGTTTTGTCTGTAACTGCTCGCCTTCTCCCTGGGCCAACCAATGGTAAGGGTGCCGTTGCTGTAGGCAGGGCAATATCAACCATTCCGATCGCAATAACCCCACCCCAGCAATGGGCCAAGCAGCGGCGCGGATCGCACTTTCGGGTTGGGTGAGATTGACCCAAAGTTCTGTCCGACAATCGGCCCAGCGATCGGGTAATGTCACCTGGGTTGACGGCATCGTGGCTTGGGGCACCAAGGCCGGTGAGGTCCTCTGGAGGCGCTCAATCGTGCCGAGATCGCCATCTAAGCGCAGTTGATCGCCCGTATGCAGTGCCTTGGTGATGCCAGGAACACCGACCACCGCCGGAATGCCCAACTCTCGGGCCAAAATCGCTCCATGGCAGGCTAGGCCCCCCTGTTCGCAAACGATGGCGATCGCGGTCTTTAAAAACGGTAACCAGTCTGGGGCAATGCTATGGGCCACCACAATGTGATGGTGAGCCTGATCCGGGAGGGGATGATCGGGGGCGATCACGACGGCTGGGGCAATGACCTGCCCAGGGGCGGCGGGCCGCCCGACCCATTGCAGACTGTTTCCTGTGGTGGGGCGGCGGGGATAGACTTGGTTGGGCTTAAAGGGCCAAGCCCAGGCTTGGGTAATGATGGGGATGTGGCCCGCCATGGGCAGTTGCCAATGCCAGTGGAAAGGGGCGGCATCGGCAGCGCTGGCCTCCGTTGCCCACCGTTCTAGGGCTTGCCAAGACTGCGGCTCGACCCGCTGTAGGGCGGTCTCGGTGATGGCAATACTTTTGAAATAGGTGTCTTGCTCCGTGGCGGTGTGGCCCCTTGTCTCTAGGGGGGATGGGTGTGTTAGAGGCTGGTAGACCTGCTCCTGCTGGCCTTGCTGCCAGCAGGCTGAGGTGAGCTGGGCTCCGTTGCTTTCATAGCGATCGGGGATACTCTCGTTAAATCCGACTGGCAAGCCCCTGATCATTTGCAAGCAACTGCCTGCCCCTTGACGGATGAGGGTGCCGGACACTTGAACGGGGTCGACCGGCTGCACCACAACGGCCAAGTGAAATTGAGGGGGGGGCTGCGTATGCTGCCAATAGGCCCAGCAACGTCCACTGATGGCACTGGCCCAAAGCCGCTTAATGGCTAACGATAGGGCAGAGGGGGTGGCCCAGCAGAGCTGTTCGCCCAGCAGTTGAGCCACACCAATGGTGGGATAGCCGTCCCCTAGCCATAGGCTGGGAATCAAGCGCAATATTGGGGCGGTCGTGCCCTGCAACAGCGATGACCAGGGTAGGTCGGGAGCGGTTGCTCGCATCAGCGATCGCCGTAACTGCTGTGCTAAAGCTGGGGGAATGTGGCCCGCTGTCAGGTCAGTTTGAGGCTCGGCACTCGGGATCGGTTGCCAAAGGAGGTGGGGCCAGTCTGCCAATAACGGTTCTCGCTGAGCCAAGGTCTGCAACCCCTGTTCAAAGGCAGCGGCTGAGATCACCCACGTTGGGCTGACTGGGTAGCCCGCCCGGGACAAATGGGCAAGACGATAGGCCAGCTCACCGCTATGGGCGGGGGGCTGTTGATGAACCTGCGCTAAGGGGTAAAGCCAACCCATGGATACCAGGCTGCCAAGTGGGCGCATCAGGCAAATATCGTCCCTTTAAGGGGGAAGTGGATGGGAGGACAAGCCGATGGACTTGAGGGGGCAGCGAGACTAACGGCTCACTGCAAAATCGAAATAAATGTGAATTGAAAAGTTTGCAGGGTGTTGGTCGCCCTAGGCCATGAGCCCAGTGGCTCTGGCACTTAATCAGCGTCGCCTGTTCGGCATTACATTGCATACTATGTGTTGATCATAAAGGCTGGCCGCCCGAACAGGGGATTTGAATCGATCATCCATGGGGCTCTGAGGGTTACGGCGATTGATAGGGTGGGGAAGCTGGTATGGCAGGATGGTCTTCGGTATGGGCTGGGTTTACGGATCTATGGCTGACGCAGCGTTGTGCCCTCTGCGATCGCACCAGTGCCCAACCCCTCTGCACCAGTTGCGACCAAAAACTCCAGCATTGCCAGACGCCACACCCGCCCCAGAAGGATCTTGGAGCCCTGACTGTCCTGGCGTGGGGCACTTATCATCACACCCTCAAGCGCACCCTGGCCGCCCTCAAGTACGACCACCATCGTCGTCTGGCGATCCCCTTAGGGCAATCCCTAGGGCAACGGTGGCAACAGCAGCCCATCCCCACCCGCCGCCCGCCCGTGGTGGTTCCGATTCCGCTCCATGCCGACAAACTCCGCGATCGCGGCTTTAACCAAGCCGCCCTGATTGCCGCTGCCTTTTGTCGCCAGACGGGGTTGCCCCTACTCGAAAAGGGGTTGCAACGCCAACGGGCCACCCAGCCCCAGTTTGGCCTCGGTCCTGAGCAACGCCAGCAAAACCTCACCGATGCCTTTACCCTAGGGGCCGGTTGGCACCGCTGCCCCCAGACGCAGCCGGTGTTGCTGCTCGATGACATTTACACCACGGGCGCAACGGTGCGATCGGCCGC
>CAYGVA010000163.1:0-9313 GCA_964353225.1 uncultured Leptolyngbya sp. | reverse complement strand
TAGCGATCCAGCAGGTCCAAGATTTCGGAGGTGCGATCGCTGAGGCCATCATCAATGGTAAGCACCACCAGCGGTTCACTCACCCCCACCCGCCACATGGCCGCCGGAAACCCAGCCTCTGCCAACGGCAGCAGCCCCCGTTGCACCACCCCAAACCCCAAACCCATGGCCATTATCATTGCCAATATCCCCAGGGATATCCACCCCCAGACCTTTCTCCTCACCCGTCCTTAAACCAAAACCTCTTTCAATTGATGTTGTTCCCAAAGGTTTTGATATAAACCCGGTTGGACGACCAGCTCTGCATGGGTTCCGGCTTGGGTAATACAGCCTTGGTCCATGACGAGGATGCGATCGGCTAAGGCCGCTGCGCCCATTTGATGGGAGATAAAGATCACCGTCTGGTGTTGGGTGCCGGTTCTCAGGTTTTGCAGAATTTGGGTGGCGGTTTGGTTATCGACGCTAGAGAGGGCATCATCCAGCACCAACACCGGCGCATCCACCATCAAAGCCCGTGCCAATGCCGTCCGCTGGCGCTGCCCCCCCGAAAGGGTAATGCCCCGTTCGCCCACAATGGTGTCGTAGCGCTTGGGAAAATTTTGAATCTCAGGGTGGATTTGGGCTTCCTTCGAGGCATGTTCTACCTCTAGGGCCGCCGCCAGGGGATCGCCATAGCGGATGTTGTCCTGAATGGTATTGCTAAACAAAAAGCTCTCCTGGGGCACATAGGCGATCGCCCGCCGCAGATCCTTCAACGGCAGGGTAGTGATGTCATGGCCATCCAGAAAAATCTGTCCCTCGCCAATATTCAGGAGTCGCGGCAAGGCATTGGCCAGGGTGGATTTACCAGAGCCGATGGGGCCGACAATCGCCACCGTCTCACCGGGTTGTATCGTAAAGTTCACCCCAGACAACGCTGACTTAGGGGCATCTGGGTAGCAATAGGCCAAATTGCGGGCATCCAGTCGCCCCTGTAGATCGGACACCTGGAGGGGGCGAACATGCGGGGCATTGCGCACCTGGGGCTGACTGGTGAGGATCGCCTCCACCCGAGTAATGCTGACCTCCCCTCGCTGATAGGCCGTAATCGTAAAGCCCAGCAGCGCCGTGGGAAACACCAGCCGTTCTACATAGAGCAACAGCGCTACAAAGTCCCCCACCGAGAGACTGCCATCGCGAATGGCCCCAGCCCCATTCGCCAAGATCAGCAGCAAGCTGACGCTGGCCAGCCCCCCCAGTAAGGGAAATAGGGTGTTTCGAGTCCGGGCCAGGGTAAGGTTGGCGGCTAGCAGTTCATTGTTAAGCTCGTCAAAAGCCCGCCGCTCATTGGTCTCTTGACCATAGATTTTGATCAGGGCAATCCCGCTCATATCCTCTTGAATCAGGTCACTGAGGCGAGAAGTGGTCTCTTGCACCTGCAACTGCTGGCTGCGGAGGCGATCGCTAAACAACCCCACCAGCACCAACATCAAGGGATAAATCACCAAAGACAAAAGGGTGAGACGCACGCTCAAGGAGAGCATCACCGGAATGGTCAGGACATAGGCAAATAGGGTATTGGCTAAGCTCAGAATGGCAAACCCCAGCAACCGTCGAATATTGTCCACATCACTGGTGGCGCGGCTAATCAGCTCCCCCGCCGTATTTTTGGCAAAGTAGGCAGGCTCCATCCCCAGCAAGTGTTCAAAAATCCGTTGCTTGAGTTCAAACTCCACCTGCCGCCCCACCCCAAACAGCAGGGTCCGTGAAGCCATGCGGAACCCCCACATAATCGACGCCAAGAGGGCCACCAAGCCTGCATATTGAGCAATGCGAACAAAGCTAAAGGTGACTTGCAGGGTATCAATGCCGTCCCGAATCAGTAGGGGAATCCATACCCCCAGGCCATTCACCAAGAGCAGCGCAAAAATACCGATGCTAGAGATTTTCCAGTGGGGCCGTAGATAACTGATCAGCCGTTGGAAGTTAGATTGCGCCATGATCATCTGTCTGTGTGCCTCCTCATCCTAGACGACGGGACTCTTCCCTAGCGGAGGGCAGACGATCGCTCAAATTTAGGCGTCAAAATCAAAATCATCCCCGTTGACAAGGCCAGAAACAGGCGTATGGACTTTGCCAAGTCGGGTCTATAGTGGACAGGGTTAAAGACATCTGGCGTCAATTCCACCATGGGATTGGGGCCAATCGCAACCACCCACCCCTCAGCTGTATTGCCCCTAGGCTGGCAACCATCAACCCTGGCTGGTCACCGTGATCGCGCCATCAATCCGCCTGCACAACTCGATACCCGCGAATGTATGGCTGCCAACACCACAACCTGCTTAATCATCGGCGGCGGCATGACCGGCTTAATGGCGGCGATCGCCCTCCAACGCAAAGGCATTCATGCCATTGTTTTAGATAAGGGCTATGGCATTGGCGGACGGTTAGCGTCCCGTCGAGTTCAAGCGCCGCCAGACCGCGAGGGGTACTTTGATTACGGCACCCAGTACTTTACCGTCGGCACCCCCACCTTTCAGCATTGGGTCGATGACTGGCTCCGGCAGGGGGTCGTCAAGATTTGGTCCCAGGGATTTCCGGAGGCGGCTGGGGGCCTTAGGCTGGGCGATCGCCCTTGTTACTGCGGCGTCGCCAGCAACCGGGCCATCGCCCAGCACTTAGCCAAAACCCTAACCATCCATAACCGGCAAAAAGTCATTCACCTCGACTGGCAAACCTCCCACTGGGTTGCTCACACCGAGGACGGCTCCGTTTTTCAAGGGGACATTGCGCTCCTGACCCCCCCGGTGCCCCAAACCCTAGCGCTGTTAGCGACCATTGCTGTCCCCTTAACCGATGACTTGGCACGCCGCCTACAAGCCTTAACCTACGATCCCTGCATTGCAGTCCTTGCCGTCCTCACCCAAGCGAGCCTGATTCCTGCGCCGGGGGGCCTCCACCTCGGGGAAGAACCGCTGCAATGGCTGGCCAGCAACCGCCAAAAGGGCATTTCCCCCAAGGGTGATAGCGTCACCCTCCATGGGGGACCTCAATTTAGTCAAGATTATTGGGATGCCGATCCCGCTGTGATCGCCAATCACCTGATCGCCGCCGCCCAACCCTGGCTCCAATCTCCAGTCATTGCCCACCACGTCCATCGTTGGAAATATAGTCAGCCCCTAAAGCGGTTTAGTGACCCCTTTGCTTGGATCGATCAACCCGGCCCCATCGTGTTGGCGGGGGATGCCTTTGCCCCAGACGTTGCCGCATCGTCAGTAGAAGGTGCGGCCCTGTCGGGTCTAGCTGCGGCCCAAGCGATCGCCCAATCCATTTCAATTGGGTAGCAAGAGAAATCTCAGACCTCCTAGGACACTGCGGCGTAAATCCCTGGATCATTCCAGCTTCTAGCCCCCTAATCCCCTTCTGTCCCCCGGCCATCCGCTACAAGGTCACGATGTCTTTATGTAACGAAAAGATTGCGAAATATTCAGCGTTTTCTAAGGGTCACCCCGTCTAGGTGAGTATCAACACCCAGTGAAACCGCTGGTGTTTCAAAAGGGAAGTTGCGCCACAAATACGACTCAAACCCTTGAAAAACAAACATCTCCCCGATAGCACACCACCCTATGCGCCCCCAGGGCAGGCAATATAAATAGCTCAAGGCAAATGCATCTACTGTTAAGTTTCTATGCTTTGTTCTTCAGATTCGAGACTAAAGAAACCCCAGTTTCCTATGTTCATAACTGTCATCGCTGTGTTGAGTAAAGGGATGACACTGTACTGACCTTTATAAGTAAGGAGAGCGAAATGCTTGATGCATTTTCTAGAGCAGTTGTAACTGCTGATGCTAGTACTTCCGTTGTTGGCGACCTGGGCGCGCTGAAGCAGTTCATCGCTGAAGGCAACCGTCGCTTGGATGCTGTAAATGCCATTGCTAGTAACGCTAGCTGCATGGTTTCCGATGCCATTGCTGGCATGATTTGCGAAAACCAAGGCTTAATCCAAGCGGGTGGTAACTGCTACCCCAACCGTCGCATGGCAGCTTGCCTGCGTGACGGCGAAATCGTTCTGCGCTATGTCACCTACGCTCTACTCGCTGGCGATGCATCTGTCCTAGATGATCGTTGCTTGAACGGTTTGAAAGAGACCTACGCCGCTCTAGGGGTTCCTGTCACCTCCACCGTGCGTGCCGTTCAAATCATGAAGGCCCAAGCTGCTGCTCACATCAAAGATACCCCTAGCGAAGCTCGCGCTGGCGCTAAGCTCCGCAAAATGGGTTCTCCTGTTGTTGATGACCGCTGCTCCAGCCTCGTTGCTGAAGCAAGCAGCTATTTTGATCGCGTCATCTCTGCGCTTAGCTAAGCCGCCGCGACTCATCTTTTGCTGAAATACTTCAACTACGCATTTTGGTCTAAAACCAATTAGGAGATTGTAAAAATGAAATCTGTTGTTACCACTGTGATCGCAGCTGCGGATGCTGCCGGTCGTTTTCCCAGCAGCTCTGATCTAGAGTCTGTTCAAGGTTCTATCCAGCGCTCCGCCGCTCGTCTAGAAGCTGCTGAAAAGCTAGCTGGCAACTTGGACGCCGTTGCTAAAGAAGCTTATGACGCTTGCATCAGCAAGTACAGCTACTTGAACAATGCTGGTGAAGCTAACTCTACCGACACCTTCAAAGCAAAGTGCCACCGCGACATCAAGCACTACCTGCGCTTGATCCAGTACAGCTTGGTTGTTGGCGGTACCGGTCCTTTGGACGAGTGGGGTATTGCTGGTCAGCGTGAAGTTTACCGTGCCCTGAGCCTGCCCACCGCACCTTACGTTGAAGCCCTAAGCTACGCCCGTAACCGCGGTTGCACCCCTCGCGACATGTCTGCTCAGGCCCTAACTGAGTACAACGCATTGCTCGACTACGCAATCAACTCCCTGTCATAGTCCTTGCTGTAAATTTTCAGCCGGATTATTTCCTTTGACCTGAGAATTGTCCCCCTTTGGTGGTTTAGATTAAGCCCCAAGGGGGGACCTTCTCAGGTTTTGCTATGGGGGATCTGTTGACATTGGGCCGTAAAAGAGGAGCAAGCCTGGTTTACTGGGGAAAGTTTCGGCCATTCATGCAGCCCTGCTAATTACCCCTATCAACTCACGGTTTTAGTAGTGATGGACAAGCGTTTTTCTAAACTCTTTGATTTAACGGAAGAAGAGGCGATCGCCGTTCTTGACACCCCTCCCGATCAAGTCAGCGAGCATGACTCCCGGTATATTGCGGCCTCCCATTTAGTCAATTTCCCAACGGAGCAGACGGCCCAGGCCTTGATTCGCGCTTTACAAGAGACGGATCCATCCTTAGATAACCGGATTGCGCGGCGCAAATCCTTAGAAACCCTCGGCCGATTACAGGTGCCTCAGGCGTTGCCCTTTATTCGTCCTTGTCTTGCTGAGCCGGACAAATTTACGGTGGAAAATGCAGTGTGGGCGATCGGTGAGATTGGCACTGAGGATGTGGATCTCCTGGAGGAAATCACCGCCTTACTGGCCACGCCTCGGCAGAACTATCGGGTCATTATCCAAACCTTGGCGAAGCTCAGATACCCGCCCGCCCTGGACGCTATTCGGTCTTTTTTAGATTATCCTGAACCCCCTGTGGTGAGCGCGGCGATCGCCGCAATTGCCCAGCTCACGGGGGATGCAGCGCACATGGGCCAGGTTGCAGATTTTTTGCAGCACCCCAACGTGATGGCGCGACGCCTAGCCATCCAAGACCTGATGGATGCTCAGTACTATGACGCCATCTCAGCGATCGCCCAGTGCCCAGTATCATTGGTCTTCCGCCTCCGGGGCATTCGCTGTTTGGCAGAAGCAGGCATTGCCGCAGGGCGCTTCTCCTTTGCTGACATCCAGACCGATGTCGAAGGCACCCTACGGGATCACCCGACGGATCTGCATCTGGTGAGCATCTATGATCGCCCCCCTGAGCTGCCCTTTCTGATTCGTGAGCTATATGATACCGACTTTGGTCGCTGCTATTTGGCCGCCCAAACCCTCATACAAAACCATGCTGACACCGCTCCCGCATCCCTGTTAGCCACCTATCACGAAGAAGCCTGTGCCGATTATGGGGCTCACTTCCATGTGATTAAACTTTTTGGCTGGCTCCAATATGCCCCTGCCTACGACGTGATTATCGAAGCCCTCCATAATCGCCAACCCCAGTTCCAAAAGTCGCGCACGGCGGCGGCGATCGCCCTCGGCGAACTCGGGGATCATCGGGCCGTTAATGAACTCAAAAAATGCCTTGACAGCCCCATTTGGGACCTGAAGTATGCCACTTTGATGGCCCTGCAAAAGTTGGGGGATCTCTCTGGGATTGAGCCAACAGTCAACGATCAAGATTGGCTCGTCAGTGCCAAAGCGACCCAACTCCTCAGCTAATCGCGTCAAGCCATCAATATCCGTCATTTCAAACGCTGAACTTAATTCTGATAGCCATGTCTATTGACGCCCTATTTGACCAACTCAAGCACCCCAATCCGCACCTGCGGGACCGAGCGATGTGGGCGCTGGCTGAACTGCAGGATGAGACGGTGATTCCTCGCTTGATGAGTGCCCTAGATGAGGACGACACCACCTATCGGCGGGCAGCCGTTAAAACCTTAGGCGCAGTTGGCCCAGACACAGTTCCCCTGTTGGTCGAAGCCATGCTCCATAGTGAGAACGTGACCGTCCGGGGGAGTGCGGTCAAAGCCCTTGCCCAGGTTGCCATTTGTTACCCTGAGATTCCCTTTTCATCAGTAGGAATGCAGGGTCTGGCCCAAGCGTTAAATGATCTCAACCCGGTCGTTAACATTGCTGCGGTCATGACCTTAGGGGAGATTGGCTCTACCGAAGCCTTCGATATTCTGCTCAAGGCGTTTGAAACCACAGACAATATCGCCCTATCGGTGACGATTGCCAACGCCTTTGGCTCCATCAAGGATCCGCGCGGCGCAGAGGTGCTGCAAAAGGTGATTGATGATGAATCGGTGGAGGGCTACGTGCGAGAATCGGCCATCAGTGCCCTATCGCGCTTGGAATTAGTCATGAAAAACCAGCGACCTGAGTCCTAAGGGCTACCGCAATGGTAGAACGTGGATAGCCTCTGACTCACCCATTGGGGGCAGACCGACCAATTTTATCGGGGTCAGCCCTGGGCCATTGACGTTTTTGCTATGAAACTAACCCGCCGCCATATCCTGAGATCGCTCCTTAATCTCGGTATCACGGGCACCCTCAGCGGTGGCTGGCCCAGATCAGCCCAGGCGGCTCCAGTGCCTCCAGGCAAAGACTCCCAGGGCCATGTGGTGGTGATCGGCGCGGGGTTAGCCGGGTTAATTGCAGCTTACGAGCTACAGCAACTGGGGTGGCGCGTAACGGTATTAGAAGCGCGCGATCGCGTTGGGGGCCGGGTCGTTACCCTGCGCCAGCCCTTTCAACAAGGGCAACATGCTGAAGGGGGCGGCGAGTATATTGATAGCTTGCGGGTACACCCCCAAATGCACCACTACGCGCGGAAATTCAACCTGCGGTTAGAACCGGTGAATCGGATTCCAGGGCAAGGGGTGTATTACCTGCAAGGGCAGCGGCTGCCCCTGAGTAACCCAGCCTTGGGTGAAACCTTTGGTGCCCAAACCTGGCGAGACGATGATCGCTGTTGGGCGGCGTTAGAAACCCTGGCCCAAGCCATGGGTGATCTGAACCATCCAGAATCCATGGCCGATGCTGCCGCATTAGACCAGGTAGTACTCTCCCGCTGGATCGACACCCTAGAACAAGATCCCTTAGCACGGACGCTGACTGAACAATACCTACGGGGGGAATATGACGACCCCGAATGGCTCTCCCTCCTCTTCTTAATTCAGCAAGCGGCCCTCTACGACCAAGTGCCCGATCAGCGGATCGAGATGTATCGCATTCAGGGGGGCAACGATCGCTTACCCCAAGCGATCTCAGCGGCTTTGAGCAACCCCGTACAGTTAGGGATGCCGGTCACCGCTATCCGCCAAACCCCTTTAGGGGTATCAGTCTCCCATGGCCAAGGCACCGTCACCGCCGACTATGTTGTTGTCGCAACCCCCCTCCCACCCCTACGCAGCGTCCAGTTTGAACCGGCATTGAGTCCGACCTTGCAACGGGCGATCGCAGAGCTCAACTACGGCTCCCATGTAAAGGTAATCAACCAGTTTGAGCAACGGGTGTGGCAAACCGAGCAAGGATTGTCGGGGCTGACCATTACCGATCTGCCGATCGGATTTGTCAGCGAAGCCACCAACAGCCAACCGGGCACCGCCGGGATTTTGACCGCTTACGTCGCAGGGCAGTACGGACGGCAGTTGACGGCCATGACCGAAACCGACCGTAGAAAAACGGTACTGGCCCAGCTCGAACAGATCTACCCCGGCATTCAAACCCAGGTGAGCAAAACCACCGATGTGGTCTGGCCCCAAGATCCCTGGGTGGGGGGCTCTTATTCAGCCTATGGCCCAGGACAGTTAACGGCATTTTGGCCTGAGTTCCAGCAGCCCTACGGACGGCTGATGTTTGCTGGAGAGCACACCGATCGCTACATCGGCTACATGGAAGGGGCCGTACGCAGTGGTCAACGCGCAGCACACTGGTTAGGTCAGCGTGAGTGAAACCTAGCTCCCTCGCTCCCTTACCCGATAAAACCCCTCAAGGGGTGGGGGACTCCTGCGGTTTTAACGACGACAACGGTGTCAGGCTACGAAAATAAGCCCAGCCCACCACGCTCAAAAACAAACCATAGGCCAGGAGTTGCCCAAAATACATGCGATCGCGATAGCCCAGCAGCGTCTTGAGCAGTATTCCCGGAAAGCCCTTGTCGGGTAAAACCCCATGGGCATCCCAAAGTAAAGGCCCCAGCAAACAGGATTGTCGGGAAATGCACAGGTCCCCCATCGCCGGGGAGAGGCTGCTAAAGACCGAGAACGCCTCATCCAAATGGTGGAAAAAGGAAATCACCAGCCCACCAATAATCAGCAGCAGCAAAATGCCCATTACCTGAAAGAAGCGCCGCAGATTGATGCGAATGCCCCACTTGAACAGGGCCAATCCAATCAACGTGGCCCCAGTCAACCCGCCAAGGGCACCCACCAAAGCCGAACCGCTGTCCTGAACAGAGGTGAAAATAAACAGCACCGTCTCAATACCCTCTCGCAGTACCGCGATGCAGACCAGGCTAAACAAGGTCCATTCTGCACCCACAGCATCGGCTAGGGCCGCCGACAAGGTGCCTTCGATATTGCTTTTGAGGGAGCTGGCTTGGCGGGTCATCCATACCAAC
>CAYGVA010000162.1:0-9350 GCA_964353225.1 uncultured Leptolyngbya sp. | reverse complement strand
GGTACGAATGGAGTAACGGTAACTCCACACAATATCCTCATGCAGAAGCTGTCAGCTCTACAATCAAGTTGTGCAGCACCTTATCTTAAAGGATGGTCTGCGACTAATGCGTCTCCAAGACCGTGCAACAGTCGCTGGTAAGATGACCAGATCCTGATTTGGACGCTCTCCCTCTCTCCGATGCCATAAAGAAAGTTTTTACACCCATGGATCCAGTACTGTCATCCATCCTCTTTCTAACCCTCTTGCTAGTGATTGGGTTAGTGTTTTTCATTCGGGCTTCCATCAAGGATCGCACCGAGACGGTAGACTTTTGGGTTCCTGCCGAGACCACCACCCTTCTAAGTCAACTCCACAACTATTTTGAGGGTAGAGCATATCAAATTAGTGACCTTAGTCCAGATAAATCTGAGATAGTCTTTAGTGGGATGGTAAGGGCTAGCATTTTACTCGCTATTTTTCTGTCAACGCTGGCGGGAGTGAGTCTAGGTTGTATAGCGCTCGTGCTATCGATCCTTTTCCCCAGCGTCCAACCCCTGTATGCAGGCTTGATTTTATTGTCTCCGCTAGCAGGGATGTTTTACTGGAAGGGTGCCACCCGTAGCGAAGTCGTAAAGGTTAGTGTCACCTCTGCAGAACATGTGCCAGAAAAAACAGGCACACCACAAACCCAAGTAAGGATAAGTGCCCATCGCGATGAGTTAGCTGCTCTTCAAACACACATCAACCTTAAACAAATATTGGCATCATCCTAAGATGACGCCAATATCAAAATCGGTATTATAGCCAGAATGATAGGCGACTAGGAGCCGACCAACTCTACCAGCTCCTCCTCATCTTCTTCATTCAGCAGTGCTCGTAAGCTGGGAAAGAGAAAATGGTTTTCTTCTACATACTGAGCACCGAATAGACCCTTCTCAGCCCAGAAGTACCGATCAGTCGTGTGCTCGTTACGCTTCACCAAGAGGAGAGCGGGTGGGATAATACCCTCAGAGTGAATGAAGTTCCGCGCAGCAGTTACAGGCTTTTCAGTCCCGCTTTCAATACTATACTGGGGTACACACTCTAGGATACGACGCCCTTCTAGGCGACGACGACTTTTACGTTTGCGTCTGCGTGCCAACCTGAATGCCTCCTCTTCTTTATAATCTGTAGTGTAATGTTGGTTACAAATTTGCTTAACCCAGAAAAGTATATCCGGTGAAAATTAGATTTTCAACTTCTCTTAAAATTCTTGACACATCTATTCAAATAACAGCACTCCAGCAGCACACATCAGATTACCCATGGAAAGACTTCTCCACAGCCCTCTGACTTCTCTAATCGGCCATTGGCTCAAGACTTAAGGCTGCAATCCATGCTGATGCCTGCTAGTCAAGAATTCATTAGTCTGTGTCAAGCACAGATGATGCTAGTTGGAGAGGCGCTCAATGCCGACTCAACAGCAATTTACCTTGCCGACAACTGGCATGAAGATACTGCTCTGCCTGATCTAGTCCCGATCGCAGCTTACCCAGCCTCAGTCGTTTCGTCTCAAACTGAACAAGCTGCCTTCTCAAGTACACCATGGACCCTGCCCAGCCGGAATCTAACCATATCTCCAGATACTTCCCCAGGAGAAAATGCTGGCAGTAACGCATTGCAAGTATTCAGCAGCCGAGATCGCCACCATCCCTTACCTAGCAATACCTCATACCCTGGTTCGGACGATAAGCTCATTATTCCTCTAACCCATGAAGGTGTGGTTATCGGGGTATTAACCAGTCAAAGGGCAGGTCAGCCTTGGCAAGAGATTGAGCGTCACCAATGGGACCGGTTAGCTCAGACACTCACATTGGCTTGCATCATAGACCAACGTGGACAATGGCTAGAAAATCGTTTACAGCATAATCTTGCTGCAAACAGGCAGCAATCCCAGCGCTTTCACGAGTTGCTGCACCAAATTCGTAGTCCTTTGACAGCCATCAAAACGTTTGGGAAATTGCTGTTGAAGCGCCTGGATCCAGAGAGCTATTACACTGGCCTAGTCAGAAGCATGGTTCGTGAAGGCGATCGGATACAGGACTTGCTCCAGTATTTAGATTCAACCCTACAAGCCACAGATCAGCAACTTGGAACGTCACAAGCACCTCTCCCTCTGCTGGCACCAGTCTCTCAGGCTTCACCAGCCAATCTGGCTAGCGCTGATCAAGGACACAAGAAATTGCAGACCTTAACGGTCCTGGGTCGGAACCTCCAAAACATCACCTGCAATTTATCCAAGCTCTTGCTTCCAATGCTGGAATCCTCTCAAGTTCTAGCAGAGAGCCATCAGTTAGATTTAGACGTAGAGATTCTTCAAGGTACGGCGATAGTCACAGCTGATCCTAAAGCTGTAATTGAAATTGTCGCAACCCTATTAGAAAATGCTTTTAAATATGCTGGCAATCATGAATCTGTATGGGTACAAGTCGGCTTACAACAGATTCTTCAGGGCAAGCACTTTCATGGCATTTTAGTTGGTGATACGGGGCCAGGCATCCCTATTAGCGATCAACCTCATATTTTCAACCGGCATTACCGAGGCATGCAGCAGTCAGGGAAAATTTCTGGCACAGGTCTCGGGCTATCAATAGTCCAAGACCTAACACATGCAATGAATGGCTATATTGAGCTATTCAGCCCCCTTAATATTTCACCTTGGCCAATGCCTTCTACATTACTTAATCAGGCTCAAGGGGGCGGTACAGTTTTCATTATTTGGCTACCGCAGCTCGTGCATCTAAACTAGCAGGTGCTAGAAAGGATCTCAACTCGAACTCTGAGAACTGTTTTTTACTCCAACAAACTTTTTGAGCAAATCAAACCAAAAACTGGATCCCATAGAAATTGCCACCCCAGTGATCAGCCAGCCAATTAAACGTCGAGGAATTGGGAAAGACCATCTCTTTTCGGCTGCCCTTTGCTGCTCAACAACCACCTCTTGGTAGCCAATTGGGAGGGGCAGTGAGTTCAAGTTCTCATCAACAGATGACTGTAATGCTTTCATCTGCTCTGGAGAAATAGCATCCGGGTTGTTAATGACCAACTGTTCTGCTGATTGAGCAATCGTTTGGCGAATGGTTGGGTCATTAGAAAATCGCTCCAGCATATGCAAAGAATCTGCATTGAGCGAGATCGCAGTCCCCAAGCCTATCAAGAATGCAACTGCCCTCGCGTTGCGACGATATACCCCCCCTGCACGCTCCATCGAATGATCAAACCAAGATTCCACCTCATGGGCTAAGGGACTAATGTCTTCCTCTAGATCAGCAATATGAGATTGGGCTTTTTGAGCTAAAGAGTTCAAGCTACGTTCTAAACCTTGTGGCAAAGCTTGAGATTGCAAACGTTCTAGAATGTCCAGAGCAATGCCATCACCTTTATTGGCTAGAGTCTTAAACTCTTGATGAATTTGGCTCTTGTGATCTAAGACAGAAATCACTTCTTCTAGTCTTGGTCGAATCTTCTTTATAAGAGCAACCTTATCCGAAGTGCTTTTCGATATCGCGCGTTTAAGATAACTTAGACGACGAATAAATGTCTCAGTTAAATGGTGATTGTCAGGCAAAACTTCTTGGGCCATCTGAGTGAAATCATCTAGGCGGTCTATCAAACGATCTAGCGATTCTGTCAAGCTGCTGCGCTGGGATTTAAAGTCCTCAACAATCTGGCTTATCGACAATTCTAACTGACGCAGTTCAGCATTCAAAAGAAATTCATTGGATGTACTTGCTCTTAAATCATTGACAATATGATGGATAGGCAACATCAACTTTTCTTCAGCAAATCCCTGCAATCTAGCCTCCACCAAGAGACTTCGAATGTTATCAAGCTGCAAATGCTCTATTAAGCTTTGAGCAAAAGTTGATGAGGGGATATAAGAAGGACCACTTGTTTCACTACCAAAAACATTACGGACCTGGGTGACAAAACGATAAATTCGACCGACAAAATGATTAAAGAGGCGAAAAAGTTTACTAATAGAACCCGTTGCCTCTTGGTTCAAGCTACGGATTAACGGGCTCTTGTACAGTTGATCCGCCAAGTCCATAGCCACTTCTTGATTTTCACTGGTGCTACCAGCTAGCAAAACCTCAATAGATCGCTTTAAATGCTCTGCACGCCACTGCAGGAGAGTCCCCAAAATCTCCTGGATTTCGCTAGCCAACAAACTGAGAGTCAGATAGACGAAAACCAGGCCGATAGCAACTTCCAAAATAATTGGCAGTGACATATTCTCCCCTCAAAAATCTACATAGCCTACGGCAAAGACAGAGTCCAAACACCATTCAAGTTAAAAACTTAACTTCAGAAAAAGTCTTAGTAAAAATCAGTCTAACAAGCAATAGCAAATCGATATATATCTTCAATGCAGTCAAATTTTACGAACTCAAAAACAACATTCTCATAACGATTAAGAACGAAATCCATATAGTCAATCAAACAGCACAATCTATGCCAAAAGAAAGGAGCAAATAGCTCAACAGAAAAGATTTCAGTCCGTGATACCGACAAGCATCACGGCTCTTCACTCAAAATAACGCCGTCAGAGTCTAATTGTTTAAGGCGAATATGCTTGCGGCCCAAAGAAATTTCAAATTCATCTCCAGGCTGCAGTCCCATTTGTTTGGTATAGGCCGAGCCAATGAGCAAGTTACCATTGGATTGCACAGTAATACGATAGCTAGCACTGCGTCCCCCTCGACCATTTTGGCTATGATTTCCATCAAGGTAAATGCCTTCTGCATCAAGCAAAGCATTCATAAACTTCATCATACTGACACGCTCTGCGCCACCTTTCGTAAGGGTATAGTAACCACAAGCCTTAGCCTTATCTTCCTTACTCAAGTGTTCAAGTTCTTTGACTTTTTGCAAAAGCTCTTTTCCAGCCATCGGCTCAACCATCTGCTCGTTTCCCATCATTAATATTCCATAGTTCAACACACATCAGTTTAATTTTGCGCTTGCAGCTCAAATTCAAACCTACCGCAGTTAACTGTAATCGTGATTTACACAACACGATCCTCATGATTGTGTTTCTTAGCATTCTATTTAGATCGTCAAGAGCGCACCAGTTTTTCATATACGGCAATTCGACTTTAAGATGATGTACAACTGTTGATTAGACGAACACACTAAGCGACACTGGCATTGACCGCCTAAATTTATCGTCAAGTTGGATGAAATTGACAAAACGAAGCCACTACAGCGTCAAGGCTCTCCTTGATCTTTGTCTCCAATCTCAAGACACCTTGGCATCCGTCACAGAAATTGCCCGAAGACAATCCCTACCTGCCCCTTATTTAGAGAAGCTGCTAATAGAATTGCGACGATCAGATATCGTTACATCCGTTAGGGGAGCCAAGGGAGGGTATCGACTATCGCGAAAGCCTTCCGACATTTCGCTCGGACAAATTCTGGCGGCAGTCGGGGAAAGTATTGACCCACTAACGAGATATGCGCCGCATGCTGACCATGCTGAAGATTGGGTAACTTTTAGTCTGTGGAAAAGGCTAAATGAAAGTATGCAATCGGCTTTGTATCACATTTCCCTAGAAGACTTGTACCACGATGCCCGTAGCTGGCAGGCAGCCCATAGTGACAACGCAAGCTTTGTGGTGTAATTTACCTACCGTCATTCCTTTAGCGGCAGCAATCATCGACTTTTATATCGGTGACCCTTGGGGGTGGCCCCACCCTGTCAGAGCGATGGGCTGGAGTATTGATAAATATACTCAACTGGTTTTTCGTTATTTTTCTTCGCCACAAGGGCAAAACTTAGCGGGTATATTACTAGGCGTGGGATTTCCCCTCACCATTATTGGTCTCACACATCTCTTAATTGTTAAGAGCACAATACTATCTTCAAAGCTAGGCTTGAGTATTGTCACAATTTTGATGGCCAGTTGTTGGGCGACCAAAAGTCTCAGGAACGCAGCTGAAGATGTTATGCATCCTCTCAGAAGTGGAGATTTAGATGCAGCCAGGGCAAATATTCGTTACTACGTTGGTAGAGATACGGCCAATTTATCGGAAGCAGGCATTTTAAGAGCGCTTCTAGAGAGCGTCAGTGAAAATGCTACTGATGGAGTTTTTGCGCCTTTATTTTATAGTTTGCTGGGTTTATCGATTTCACCCGCATGGGGAGCTGCATTAGCTCTGGCCTATAAAGGATTAAGTACATTAGATTCTATGGTCGGTTACCATACCGCTCCTTACACCCACATAGGTCGGTTTAGTGCCCGTCTAGAGGATGTTACAACTTGGCTGCCCTGTAGATTAACTGTCCTGACGATCGCAGCTATTAGCAGTTATCCCCAGAGAGTTTTACAACTTTGTCAGCGGGATGCTTCTGCAGATAGCAGCCCTAATTCAGGGTGGAGTGAATGTGCTTATGCGGCTGCGCTTTCGGTGCAGCTGGGTGGACTTAATTATTACCAAGGCAAACCTAAATACAAGCCATTGTTGGGCGACAATTTAGAGCCAATCACGATAAATACGGTTGAAAGGGCGTTGAATTTAACGCGTTATGGATTTCTGATCTGGTTAAGCTTAGGGTCGATCGGGCTAACTTTTCGATATCACTTACACTGTGGGTAGCATTTCTTTTTTTGTAATCGGCCTTGAGCCATGTCTAATATTGTCGAAATTTTGTCGGCTGATGAGCTACGCCGCACCATTAATAGGCTATCTTCAGAGATTGTTGAACGCACTACCCAGATCGAAAGCCTAGCACTTATCGGCATTTATACCCGTGGCGTCACGTTAGCTAAGCTAGTCGCGGCACAAATTCAACGGTTAGAGAACTACACCGTGCCCCTCGGAGCACTTGACATCACACTTTATCGTGACGATCTAGATAGTATTGGTATTCGAACTCCAGCTAGAACAGATATTTCGTTTGATCTTTCCAATAAAGTTGTGGTCTTAGTTGATGATGTTATTTATAGCGGTAGAACTATTCGAGCAGCTTTAAATGCGGTTAATGATTATGGCCGTCCTGGCACAGTTAGGTTAGCAGTCTTGATTGATAGAGGGCATCGTCAGTTACCCATCCATCCTGATTTCATTGGTAAAGACTTACCGACATCGCGCGGAGAGGCCGTCAAAGTCTATTTTCAGGAAACAGACGGACAAGATGCTGTTCACCTTCTGCAGCGAGAACGAAGTAGCTGAACTGATTCCCAATCTATTGGGACTGATTTTTGCATCTGTCAATCAGCTTTTAACGTCAAAACCCCTTAGGGTTATGCCCTAAGGGGTTTTGATGATTGGACTTAGGTTAGTAAGTCGCTAGCCAAATCGACTCGACGTCGAGGCTATCAAGAAGGCCGCATAGGTCAGAATAAAACCGACCGTAAAGTGAGCTAAGCCTACGACCCGTGCTTGCACAATTGATAGTGCAACTGGCTTATCCTTCCAGCGAACTAAGTTTGCTAGGGGAGTGCGCTCATGAGCCCAAACAATGGTCTCAATTAGCTCTTGCCAGTAACCCCGCCAAGAGATCAAGAACATGAACCCGGTGGCCCAAATCAAGTGAGCAAAGAGGAACATCCACGCCCAAACGGACAGGTTATTCATCCCGTAGGGATTGTAGCCGTTGATTAACTGAGAGGAGTTCAGCCACAAGTAGTCGCGGAACCAACCCATCAGATGGGTTGAACTCTCGTTAAACTGGGCAACGTTACCTGACCATACTGCTAGATGCTTCCAGTGCCAGTAGAAAGTTAACCAGGCAATGGTGTTGAGCATCCAGAACATTGCCAGATAGAACGCATCCCAAGCGGAAATATCGCAAGTACCGCCACGACCGGGGCCGTCACAGGGGAAGCTATAGCCAAAGTCCTTTTTATCGGGCATCAGCTTAGAGCCGCGAGCATCCAGGGCACCCTTGACCAAAATCAGGGTGGTGGTATGCAATCCCAGTGCGATCGCATGGTGAACTAAGAAGTCACCAGGCCCAATCGTCAGGAACAAGGAGTTGGTTCCACTATTGATGGCATCCAGCCAGCCAGGAAGCCAAACATTAGCCTCATTAGGCCAAGCCGTATAGGCAATGCTGTCAGGGTTCGACAACAACGTATCGAATCCGTAAAGCATTTTCCCAGATGCAGCTTGAACCCACTGAGCAAAGACCGGCTCAACCAGAATTTGCTTCTCGGGTGTACCAAAGGCCATAACGACGTCGTTGTGGACGTACAGACCCAAGGTATGGAAACCCAAGAACAGAGAGACCCAACTCAGGTGAGAAATGATTGCTTCCTTATGCTCCAGAACACGGTCTAAGACGTTGTTCTTATTAGCAATCGGGTCGTAATCGCGAATCAAGAAGATCGCACCGTGGGCAAAGGCTCCCACCATCAAGAATCCAGCAATGTACTGGTGATGGGTATAAAGTGCCGCCTGGGTGGTGTAGTCCTTCGCAATAAAGGCGTAGGAGGGCATGGCATACATGTGCTGTGCCACCAAAGAGGTGACCACCCCAAGACTTGCCAACGCTAAAGCGAGCTGGAAGTGCAAGGAATTGTTCAGCGTGTCGTACAGCCCTTTATGGCCTTCACCCAAATCACCAGGGGTGCCAGCGGGAGGATTATGGGCATTCAGAATCTCTTTAATGCTGTGACCAATACCGAAGTTCGTCCGGTACATGTGGCCAGCCACGATAAAGATGACTGCGATCGCCAAGTGGTGATGCGCAATATCTGTTAGCCAGAGGGCCTCAGTCTGGGGATGAAAACCGCCCAAGAACGTCAAGATTGCGGTGCCCGCACCTTGAGCTGTCCCAAAGAGATGGTCAGCAGTATCTGGGTTCTGAGCATACACACCCCAATTACCGGTAAAGAAGGGCATTAACCCAGCCGGGTGAGGCGGTGTAGACAAGAAGTTATCCCAGCCAACATGCTGTCCACGCGCTTCAGGAATAGCAACGTGCACTAAGTGACCCGTCCAAGCCAAAGAGCTAACCCCGAACAAACCAGCCAAATGGTGGTTAAGGCGAGATTCAGCATTTTTGAACCAAGACAAGCTGGGGCTGAATTTAGGCTGCAAATGGAGCCAACCTGCGAACAATAAAACCGCAGATAGAACCAGCAACCCAACAGAACCAACATATAGGTCCGTGTTGGTGCGCATACCGATGGTGTACCACCAGTGGTACACGCCGGAATAGGCAATGTTAACAGGGTTTGAAGCGCCAGCCTGGGTAAACGCATCTACCGCCGACTGACCAAAGTGAGGGTCCCAAATCGCGTGGGCGATGGGACGGACGTTCAATGGATCTTTGATCCACTGCTCGAAGTTACCTTGCCAAGCAACGTGGAAGAGGTTGC
>CAYGVA010000161.1:0-9373 GCA_964353225.1 uncultured Leptolyngbya sp. | reverse complement strand
GTTGCAAGGCACCATCAGCCATGAACAATTCGATCAATGCATCAAAATCATTGGCGTTCAAATTGTCCATGTAGTTGAGGACCGTCGCGTTGGTAACCCCCACGATTTCTACCTTGGTCCGCTGAGAGAGGGACTTGGGCGGCTCGACCGGTTCGGATACGCGGGTGTAGCCGCTCATCTTGCCGGTGTCATACCCCATATCAACCACGCAATTGCGCAGCACCGAAATCTGCTGGCCTGACTCTAGCTGTTGAATCGCCACCAAAATGGCATTGGCATTGGCAGAAAGCTTGTAGCCTTCGGGAATTGGTGCAACTAAACCCTGCTCCATCCATTCACCCAGGCGATACCAAAACCCAAGCTTGAGGTTGGGTGTCCAGGTGGCATAGGCACGGGAAACTTCCGTATCGGCTCGGTTGGCCAAATCACACATGGCCTGACTTTGCTCTAAAGGCGACATGGCCTTGATCTGATCCAAAATTCGCTCCGCAAACTGCATCCTAGCCGCACCCGGTGCAGCGATAGTGATGCTTTTTCCCATCTCTAGGTAAGCGAACCAAATCAGTGCCAGCTGATCTTCAGCGCTGAGTTGGTTGAACCGAGCGGTCGTTGCAGGTACGGCTCCCGCAGAGAGGGTGTCAGGAAAAATATTGCGAGCAGCGTTAATGGTATAAGGCATGAAAAAACCTCAAGTAAGAAACAATGAACCGAGTGCCGTGCGACAGAAGACTTTGAGGGAATACATGTTGAAAAAGATTTTTCAAACGTTATCTCTTGGGGTAAGCGACCCCTACCTCAAGCAAAGCAACGGACTAGTTTGAGTCAGAAACTGCGCTTTTCAACACTAGGAAAAGTCAACGACGCAGAGCTAAATATGTGGGTCTTAAAGCCCATATTCCAAGGCGAATATGGCTTAGATACCAGTCGGAAAGATTTCACTCAGTGGCGAACCATCAACAGAAAGAAAGCGATCTCGACATTAAATTAGGTTAGACCAACTAGGTGAAGTTCCACGGAAAAAACACAAATATATAGGCCCGTCGGCCCCGCCATAAATTTTTAGGAGAGTAAAAATTTATGGCGCTTCCTTAGGTAAAAACTCCTCTGCCTTTTCAAGACAGGAAGCTTTGCTGGCTCAAATACTTGGCTTAACCGTTAACTCGTGAATGACAACTCCAAGGTTTGCTCTACATCTCATTAAGAATTGTATACCAAAATGTAACGCTTTGTAAAAAATGGCGCATCGCAGCCAAAATCTTTGCTGGCAAGTAGGTGCAAAGGTTTTGTCGGGGTGATGGATGGGCCGATCGCCGTCGGTCTGCGAACCGTAATGCTTGTCGTTGAATGGGCTATGTGAGCCGCACACCATAGCGATGGGTCGAGGGTGCTGATCCCTATTGGTTCAGGTAAGCCCTTAAGATCAGGATTGATTCCCATGGATTTGCGTTCTGCTGCGAACTGCATTGATTCGCGTCTTCTGTCGTCTGTGCCATCTACCCCACTGGATTGACCGCCATGGCGTCCGAGTTTCCGTCTTCATCTATCGAAACCCCCCAAGCCGCTGCCGACCATCGGGGGCAGGTCCGTCGCGTGTTGGTCATTACCCTGCTCCTCAACCTGACGGTGGTGGGGCTCAAGTCATTGGTGGGCTGGTGGACGGGTTCCCTGAGCCTGCTGGCCGACGCCCTCCACAGCGTCACCGATAGCGCTAACAATGTGTTGGGCCTGGTGACCAACCAACTGGCCTCTCCCCAGCCCGATCGCGATCATCCCTATGGCCATCAAAAATTTGAGGCGATCGGGGCCTTGGGCATCGCCGCCTTTTTGGGTATCGCCTGTTTCGAAATTCTCAAAAGCACTGTAGATCGGCTGCTGTCAGGGGAGGGGGTCGTCACCATGTCTGCCAATGCCCTGTGGATCATGCTGCTGGTGCTGGGCATCAACATTGGGGTGGCTTTTTATGAACGCCGGGTGGGGCTGCAACTCAGCAGCAAGATTTTGATTGCCGATGCCCACCACACCATGAGTGATGTGTGGATCACGATTTCGGTGATGGGGGGGCTGATCGGGGTGTGGCTGGGGGTGCAGTGGCTAGATATTGTGATTGCTTTCCCCGTGGCGATTTTGGTGTTTAGAAGTGGGTGGACGGTGCTGCGGGATAATCTGCCTTGGCTGGTGGATGAAATGGCGATCGCGCCTGAGGCCATCTACAGCGTCGCTATGCAGGTGCCGGGGGTGCTCAACTGCCATGACATCGCCTCCCGAGGGCTCTTAGGCCGACAGGTGTTTATCGATATGCACATGGTGGTGGAACCCCGCGACATCGCCCGCGCCCACGACATCACCGAAGAGGTAGAAGCCGCCTTAGAAGCTCGCTATGGCCCCACCCGAGTCACCATCCACCTCGAGCCCGTTGGCTATCAATCCCAGCAGATTAGTTATTAATGTGAACCTACCCACCTGGATTACCCTGTCTCGCCTGTTGGGGGCTCCCATCGTATTAGTCCTCTTGGCTGACCCCACCCCAGATCGCCAGTGGTGGGCGGTGGTCGTATTTCTGATCGCCGCCAGCACGGATTGGGTGGATGGCTATCTGGCCCGTAGGCTCGATCAGGTGACGGAACTGGGCAAGTTTCTGGATCCCCTGGTGGATAAGTTACTAGTGATGGCCCCGCTGTTGGCCTTAGTAGATATGGGCCGGGTGCCCGCTTGGGGGGTGTTTTTGATCGTGGCGCGGGAGTTAACCATCTCTGGATGGCGGGTGAATCCGGCGTTTCAAGGGAAGCAGGTGCCGGGGGCCAGCCAGTGGGGCAAGGGGAAGACGGTGGTGCAGATTGGGGCGATCGCCCTCTTACTGATGCCCCTGAATGGACCCTGGCCAGCCATCGCCCTGGTGCTGTTCTGGATGGCCGTGGCCCTGACCTGGGTGTCGGGGTTGATCTATCTACGTCCCCGTCCAACCCATTCAAAAGGCAAAATTTAAAATGCAAACCTTAAGAGGCTGTTTGAAAAGGGGGTAGGCCGGTATTGGATATGACTGTAGGCCATCAGTACATCGGTTGTATCCCTGATGTTGCCGTCGCTCGTTCTGGGTAGTGCCTGGGTTCGAATGAACGGTAAAAGGCTTTTCAAACAGCCTCTAAGATGAATTTTGAACTTTGAATTCTCAATTTCGAACTGTGGGCAACCCGCTTGTGAGTCAGCCATGTTAACCCTTACCCAGGTTTGGGGTGCCGTCCTCATTTTTGTCTGCTGCCCGTTGATCGGAGCCGCCCCCCTCACCCTAGGGTTGGTGCGCCTGCTCTCCGGCAAAAACCTGGCCAAGCTAGGTACTGGCAACGTGGGTGTTTCCGCTGCTTTTTATCACGGCGGCACCGTCGCCGGGGTAGCCTCGGTGCTGGCCGAAGCCGGGAAAGGGATCGGAGCGGTCTTGTTGGCTCAACATTATTTCCCGCTCGATCCCACCTGGCAGGTGGTCGCCTTGATTGCCCTGGTGATGGGCCGTTACTGGGGGGCCAAAGGGGCCGGTACCACCAATGTGATTTGGGGCTTTTTGGTCTACGACCCGATCACCGTCGCGCTAGGGCTGGGGTTGAGTTTTCTGGGATTCACCCTGGTCCGGCAAAAGCGCCAAGGGCGGACGTTAGCGCTGATCTTGGCCGCCGTGATCACCGCCCTGCGCCACAGTCACGACGGCACCCGCATCCTGGCGGTGGTTTGCCTCTGTACCCTTTTGGGTTGGATCTATCAAAAAATGCCGGATGACTTAGACATGCCTGCCACCGAAGCGCGAGTTGAATCCCAACGGCTGTTTGGCTTCTTTCAGGGAGATCGCGCCCTCCTCTCCCTCGAAAAACCCTTGTCCGTGGCCAAAGCCGGGGGCAAAGCCGCCGCCCTCTCCCAACTAAAGGCATGGGGCTACCCGGTACCTCGGGGCTACGTGCTCGCTGCGGGCGACGACCCCAGCGCCCTGATCGCCATTACCCAACCTTCGCCTAAACAGCCGGTGATCGTGCGCTCCTCCGCCATCGGCGAAGATGGGGTCGAAGCCTCCGCTGCCGGACAGTACCTTTCCTTGGGTAACCTCACTAGCCAAGAGGAACTCGCCGCCGCCATTACCCGCTGCCTCAACTCCTACAATGCCCCAGCAGCCGTGCAGTACCGCCGAGATCGCCACCTGCCGGAAAGCACCATGGCAGTGCTGGTGCAGCAGCAGATTCCCGGTGTGTACTCTGGGGTGGCCTTTAGCCGCGACCCCATTGCCCGCACCGGCGATGCCGTGGTGATCGAAGCCTTGCCGGGGGGTGCTGACCAGGTGGTGTCAGGGCAACAAACCCCCGAAAGTTACCAGGTGATCATCCAGGCCGATGACCTGCCCGATGACCTCACCGATCCCGATAGCTGGCTCCAACCCAACGCCCTAGATCTAGTCGTGGAAGGCAAGGGCAGCGCCCCCTCCCGGCTGATCCAGCAAGTGGCCTTTTTGGCCCGCCACCTCGAAGCCCGCTGCCAAGGGGTGCCCCAGGATGTGGAATGGACCTTTGATGGCCACCAGCTCTGGCTGCTGCAAAGTCGCCCGATCACCACCCTCCACCCCCTCTGGACCCGCAAGATTGCAGCGGAGGTGATTCCGGGGGTGATTCGGCCCCTCACCTGGTCGATTAACCGGCCCCTCACCTGCGGGGTATGGGGGGAGATTTTTACCCTGGTGTTGGGTCGTCGAGCTAAGGGACTGGATTTTGAAACCACCGCCACCCTGCACCATGGCCGTGCCTACTTCAATGCGTCGCTGCTGGGGGATATCTTTCTGCGCATGGGCTTGCCCCCCGAAAGCCTAGAATTTTTGACCCGAGGGGCCAAGTTCAGCAAGCCCCCCTGGCAAACCACGGTGCGTAACCTGCCGGGGCTGTGGCGACTGCTCCAGCGGGAACTGCGATTGGTGAAGGATTTTGAGGGCGATCTGCAACGCTATTTCACACCGCTATTGAACGCGCTCGAAGCCAAACCCGCCGCTGACCTCACCGCCCCCGAGCTGCTCAGCCGCATCGAACAGATTTTGGTGGATCTGCGCAGGGCCACCTACTACAGCATTTTGGCCCCCCTCAGCTTGGCCCTGCGCCAGGGGATCTTGCAGGTGCCGGATACGGCTCTGGATGCCAGTGAGAATCCAGAAGTTGCCTCGCTAAAAGCACTCCAAAACTTGGCCGCAAAGACGCGATTGCTCTTGCCCCAACCTGCCCTCGATCACATCGACAATGCCGCCTCCCTGTTTGCCGAACTGGCCGAAAACCCTGATGGCTCCTGCGTGTTGCAGCAGTTGACCCAGTTCCAAACCCGCTACGGCTACCTCAGCGATGTGGCCACCGATATCTCAGTGCCCACCTGGCAAGAAAACCCCCACCCTGTCCGGGAGCTCTTTGCCCAACTCGTACTTTCACCGCCCTCAGCATCTCCCCCTAAATCAACAGCAGCACCGGCTGAACCCGCGCCCCCCACTTGGCAACAAAAACAAGTGCAAGCCCGCCTCACCCTCAAGGGCCAGGTGAACGAAACCTACAGCCGCCTGCTGGCGGAGCTGCGGTGGACGATGGTGGCGTTGGAGCAAGGGGCGATTGCGGCGGGTGGGTTCCAGGCTTCAGGGGATATCTTTTTCCTGTCTTACGGGGAGTTGCAAGGCCTGATTCAGGGGAATGCGGGGCAAATTGCGGGTGGCCTCAGCGACGTAATCGCCGCCCGTCGCTATCGGTTTGAGCAGGATGAAGCCCTGAAGGGCATACCCTATTTGGTTTACGGCAACGACCCGCCGAACCTCGCCCAATATGTCCCGGTGGCGTCCACTAGCGGCCAGATCTTGCAGGGCATTGCCGCCAGCCCCGGCCAGCGGGAGGGCACGGTGAAGGTGCTCACCCAGGGGCAGTCGGTGGCGGCGATTACGGCGGAGACGATCTTGGTGGTGCCCTATACCGACGCCGGTTGGGCTCCGGTGCTGGCCCGTGCTGGCGGGCTGATCGCCGAGGTGGGGGGGCGGCTCTCCCATGGGGCGATCGTAGCGCGGGAATATGGCATCCCAGCGGTGATGGATGTGGCTGACGCCACCCAACGGTTTCAGGATGGGCAGCGGGTGCGAATCGATGGGGAGCGCGGCACGGTGGAGTTGCTGTAGGGGCAGGCACAAGACCAGCCCCTACGCAGATGACCGGTGTATTGTGCCAGCGGTATGTTCTTTCTCAGAATTCGCCTTTATGGCAGGGCGATCGCCTGACTCGGGTAAGACATCTCTAAAATCACCACATCACCCTCGGCGGTAAAGGGGCCATGCAATTCCCCCGGCGGACGGCTGGCGTAATCGCCCGGTTCTAGCCACACCTGAAAGGCTGCGTCATAGAGCCGCCCCGACACCACAAAAATCTCTTCTGGATAGTCGTGGCTTTTGGGGCCAAAGGCGGCGGTGGAGTAGCCCGCCGCAAATCGGGTCAGTCGCGTATAGTCCCCGGTTTCTGGATCTGCGGCAAGGGTGAGTTGGGTGATGTGGCCGCCGGACCCTTTGAGCACTTGCCACTGGTCGCTGGCAGTTGCCGCTAACGGGTTCCAATAGGTGGAGGTAGATTTCATGGAGGATTGAGCGGGGGGCATACCCGTGCTAGGGTAGTCATCTATTCGGGCGATTAGCACAGTGGTAGCGCACTTCCTTCACACGGAAGGGGTCACTGGTTCGAATCCAGTATCGCCCATTTGAGTCAGCGAACTTTCCGGCACCTCGTTCTATATGAGGCGCACATTGTCAAACCGTTGAGGGCAGCGATCGCCCAGCTTCAGTTTTGACAAAGGGAACGAGAAAGCAATGGTTCTATAGGTTCGCTGGGTTAGAGGGGTAAGCTGTTGCCCCATGCGTGACTCATAATCCGAGTGGCAGAGAACCGTTCGACTGAGCTCACGACAGGCCTTTTTTCCCTCAGAGTTGCAGGGATGGACGATTAGCTTCATTGCGCGGGAGAGTCTTTACTGGATAGACGCCAGTGCCGGACTCAAGGATTGCAGCGGGCGTTGAATGTGCAGCGGCTAATCCACAACTGGGTGAGGCCCCGTTGGAGTTGAGGCAAACGAACAACGTCATCTCTAGCGCAGCCTTAGCGCAGCCATCCCCGTCAGGGGTATTGCCTGCAGGGCTATTAGCGATGGGATTCATTCAGAGGCCCGTGAAGATCTCTGAAATACTCTCATCCAAAGGATTTAAATGTCTCACCCTTTAGCAAGACAGTACCCACTGCGGTTAAACTTAAGCACGGCTAGCGCCCTGCTTCATGCTGGCAAGCGACCGATTTTCCAGGGAATCATGGGTATGCCCTACTCAGGCATGATCGCAAACTCCATTGCCTCTGCTTGAACACCCTCCAGCCCCGAGCCATGGCAACATCCCCTGAACCGACGGTAATCACTGATAGTGCTGGTACGCCCCCCCATCCCCCCTTGGTATTGATCGCCGATGATGACCGGGCGTTGCGGAAATTATTAAATCTAGCCCTGCAACAAGAGGGGTATCGCGTCGCGCAGGCCAGTAATGGTGAGCAGGCCATTCAAGATTTTGAGCGTTTACGTCCTGATCTGGTGTTGCTAGATGCGGTGATGCCAGACCGCGATGGTTTTGACTGTTGCCGTCATTTAAGAACGGTCTTGGGTAGCGATGTCCCCATCCTGATGGTGACAGTGTTGGATGATCAAGCGTCTGTGGATCAAGCCTTTGAGGCGGGCGCTACCGATTACATCACTAAGCCGATTCACTGGGCTGTACTCAGTCAACGGGTCAAACGTTTGGTGAGTGGCGATCGCGCCCTCAAGCAGATCCAAGCGGTCCAAGCAGAGCTGGGGATTGGACAAACCTGGGAAACGGTGCAGCGACAGATATTGGCAAGTATTTACCGCCATCAACCCCTGGCGCGCCTGTTAGCTGATGTCCTGCCCTCTCTGCTGCGGGTTTTTAATGCCGATGGGCTTTGGGTCTACGACGGGGCAACAACCAGCATGCTGAAACTGGATGGGGGTGCCGCTGCGGCTCAGGCCCCTGAACCTGTCGCCCCGGCTACCGCCGCAATGCTGAAGGATTTTCCCACTCCAATGGGCGAGGGGTTTGCATATCCGCAGAGTAATGATGTCACGCTTGAGCTCGCAGGATTGGAGCGATTACAACCATTGGCCGATGCCTTGACTGTGCCTGCTGTGCTGATGTCACCCATGGCTGGGCTGGGGGGGGAGCGACGGGGATGGCTCTTCATGGTGCGTCAACGGTCCCAAGGATGGACCCCAGCCGATCGGCACCGTAGCCCTACGCTTGCCTTACTTCTCGGCATTGAGATCGCCTCAAGCAGCACATCGGGCTCGATTTTCGGTGGTGGTGATACGGGCTAAGGTTTTGAGTTGGGTATGGGTCCCTTGGCCTTGGCGGAAATAGGTGATCTTGCCTTCCGTCGAAATCACTTCTATAAATTTCTGGGTTTTAGCCTCCCAAGCGTAGAGATAAAACCAGTCTTGTCCATCCCAATAAAAATGGAGTCGGCTATCTTCGTGGTGCAAGTTGTCCATGTCAAAGGTTGCGCCGAGGGCATCTGCCTTGAGAAAGAAGTGGCTAAAGTAATCTGCCCAGTTCACTGCCCAGGGGTCAGCCTGCACTTGCTGTTGTAAATGGCTGAGGACCTGCGCATCCATGGAGAAGTATCCCAAGGCTAGATTTTCCTTGCGGGTCAAGGGCGATATGCTGAAGAAAATCGATGTATCGGTGGGGCAATACCTAGATTTTGTGACTGACTGCTGTTGTGTGGGCCGGACAGTTAGCGGACGGTTATTCAGACGGATGAGATGGGTGTTAGGGGTGGGCATGCGCATGATGGAATCTCCTGGCAGGTAAGTAGTATTTAGGGTCGTTCGAGGCGATGGCTTGAGGGGGAAATTGACAACTAACTCTTTTTGGTTTTGGTGACGGCAAACGCCAGGGGAGCCCCCATCAAAAACATGAGGATGCTACCAGGAGACAGAGACGCTTCTGAGATTTCAGTAGGCTCTTCTACTGGGGCGGAATGGATGAAAATAGAGGCGTGGGACAGGTCTTGGCTCTTGCCACTTTTGTTGGTGGAGACACCCGCCGTGGTGAAGGTGCCGTCGACAATGTCTGACACATCATTAAAGAGATAAGCGCTGAAGGAATTGCTGGATTTCAGGCTCAGCACAAAGGGTGAACCTAAGGTGTCACCCGCTGCAAGACTCCAATTGCCTAGGGCCTGACCTTCATCCGCATTAAAGTCTCCTTCGTCAGACTTGCCGAATAAACTCCAAGTGCCGCCACTGACATAGTCATCAAAGAGGCCATTGTTCAGTTCAGTCA
>CAYGVA010000160.1:0-9426 GCA_964353225.1 uncultured Leptolyngbya sp. | reverse complement strand
CGTCCCGCTGCCCCAACGCTCCCCTGCACCCCGCACCCTATGGTCTTGGATGAATGGGATCTTGCTGTTGGTCGGAGCGGCGATCGTCCTTTGGCCCTTAGGGGTGATCTTGGTGACATCCCTGCATCCGCCAGGGGCGATAGTGGGCAGTGCTGCCGCCCAAGTCTGGTCGGGGGCCAGCTACCAAGCGGCTTGGCAGCAGGGGCATTTCTTGCGGGCCTTTGCCAACTCGACGATTGTGGCCTTAGCGGTCACCGCCCTACAAATTTTGACCTCGGCCTTGGCGGGCTACGCCCTGGCTCGGTTTCAGTTTCGGGGCCGACGCACCGTGCTGATGATGGTGTTGGCGTCCCTGATTATTCCTTTTCAGCTCTTTGTGGTGCCAATCTTTGTCGTGCTGAAGTGGGGCCATCTGATCAACACTTACGGGGCCTTAATTTTGCCCACCGCCGCCAACGGTTACGGCATTTTTTTGATGCGCCAGTACTTCATCACGATCCCTGTGGAGCTAGAAGAGGCTGCCGCCCTGGATGGGGCCACCCGCTGGCAAATTCTTTGGCAGGTGATGTTGCCCCTAGCCCGCCCAGCGTTGGTTACCTTGTTCCTGTTTACGTTTATCGGTGAATGGAACGATCTGTTTAAGCCGTTGATTTTCACGACCCGACCCGAGTTGCAGACGGTGCAGTTGGCGCTGATGTCCTTTCAGGATCAGTTCTCTAATGATTGGCCTCTGCTTATGGCGGCGGTGGTCATTGCGACGGTGCCGGTGGTGCTCATTTTCTTGGTGGGGCAACGGCAATTTATCGAAGGGATCGCGACTACGGGCATCAAGAATTAATGCTGTCTTTCATGCACAACCCCAAACCTTTAAAACATAAAAAGCCGCCCCTTCTTTGGGGCGGCAAATACAAGCAGTCTATACAGATCATGAATGGACAACAGGTTTAAGCAGATTGCTTCCTTTTAAGCAGACCCCCTGCTGTAATTGCACCAATTGCTAAGCCCAGGATGGTGGCAGGCTCAGGCACCGCCTCAGTTGCGCCTTCCCCAACAATAATCTGCATCCGGGTCTGCGCTAACGTCTCTTCACTCTCATTCAGCGCGGTCAAGACAAAGTCGTAGGTGCCATCGAGATTAGGATTGAAAGTGTCAAATGGCACATTGTTGAAAAACTCCATATTCCAGGAGTTTTGGGCGACATTGTTGCTGTCAATTAAAGTTGCATAGTTGGCGGCATCGCTAACACCACCACCATTGCCGGTAGTGTTATTGCCAAGGGCGTGATCAGCGGCAGGCAGATTAATCGGGTCAAAGCTCTGAAAATTGGTCCCTACCCCTGGATCGAAGTCAATGTCCAGTCGATACAAATAATCGCTGAGGTTTTTGCCGCTCGTGCCGTCGTAATCACTGTTGATCGACCACTCAAAGTTCCAAATGGGTGTGGTTGAGGGATCTGCAAAACTAAAGCCTGTCGGTGGAGTACCAGCGGCAAAACCATACGTGCCATCACCGTTGCTATTGAATGTATTTTCGGGATTATTGGCTGCATTAAACCGCAGCTTTCCCCTGAGACCTAGCTCAATACCATTTTGTTGATCAACCGTAAAAGCACCATTGGCATTCCCAGAGCCAAAAATGACATCAGGGGTGACGTTCTGATCATAGAGTAGCTGTGCTTGGGCCGGCAGCGTGCCCAAGAAGCTGGCACTCGTAATCACAGCACCAGCGATGACAAACGTTTTTTTATCAAACATAATTCAACCAACCTATTGTAAAGAAGAGGTATGGCAACCCTGATAGTGCTTATTAAAATTTCAGTAATCTTACAGAGAAGACTATATCGGCGCTCCAATTGATCTCAAGCACTTCCAACCATCTTCACATTGCCTTTAAAAACAATGTCCTTCTTTCAAGAAACTGTGAAGACAATAATATTTTTTGAATGCAGGATATTTTTCTTGTGACCCAAATGACTTCGGACTATAAAGAATCGATTATTTCGGCATTACTAAATCTAGGTATGAACCCCGACTTGTCATGCTGTTGGCCTAGGCCAGAGGTGCTGCGAAGTGAAGTATCTGTCGAGTTCTAAGCCTGCGGCAAGCTGCGCCAACGCTGCACTCCGTTACGTTGCCCCTACGGAGCCACTACGTGAACAGCGTGACAATTCATTCTGCAAATCAGCAGCGCTATTATTTCTGATTATTTAGAACTATTGTTCAAAACGGTTTTTAGCCTTCAATCCAGGCAGGGTGGTTGAGCAATGCCTCCATCATCCGGACCCCCCGCAGTTGATTCGATAGGGGTAAATGACCCACTGGGGCACTCAGATCCCAGATAAATTCACCAGGGTAGCGGGTCCAAACATTAGCTTTTTTCCAGCCAATCTTGGGCCACAGTCGCTCCCAATTGCGGCCTACCCCCAGCCAGAGCTGCCGTTGTCGGGCAAAGCCAAACTTGCCTTCGGAGTAGATCTGCCACAGCTGATCGAGGGTTTGTAGATCGACCTTGGGGAGCTGGGCAACCTCGGTAAAATACAGCCATTTACGCTTCACCGCCTCAGGGCTGGTGAGTTCACAGAGGTGATGTAGCGTCAGGCGATCGGCCGCTTCAAAGTCTTGGGCGGCGAGCAGGGTTTGCAGTTCACTATAGTCAGCCTGACAGTCAGGGGATAGGGGCACAACTCCATCAGGAAGCTGCGCGCCCAGAAACTGCTCCACCTCGCTATTAGTGACACCGTAAAGGTACTGATAGGCCCGCCCGGTGGCTACGGTGGGGGGGGCATTGCCATGGGTCTTCAAAAAGTCGATCAGCACCGGATAACCGGGTTCGCCGGCGGTAATCAGGGTGTGGATTAGGGGAAGTTGTTTGGGGGGCGAGGTGGTTTGCAGGGTGATTTTGAGCTGCGCGATCGCGTCCTGGGGAGTTGTGGGGTTTTCCATTGTTGGACTACTACTCATAGGTGCTTCAACCCCAGTTCAATAGACAGAAAGGCTGCACTGACAAGGGACAACCATCCCCCATAATCATCAGCCATACAGATGGTAACCAGAGGCAAGGGCATTCGCGTCGATCACCCGAATCAATACTCATTTCCATCAGGCTTGGGCGGCACCAGCAAGGCGATCTCTGATATTGCCGATTCGGTGTTACAGGCCACTGATGATGACGGTCAGCACTGTAGAGTAGACATCGTACCGTGGATACTGAATCCGGATCTAGCGTAAGGTCGCCAATGTACGAACACATTACCCCGCCAACGGTGGGCGATCGCATCACCTTTGAAGCGGGTGAGCCCATTGTTCCTAATCTGCCCATTGTGCCGTTCATCCGAGGGGATGGCACCGGCGTCGATATTTGGCCCGCTGCCCAGAAGGTCTTTGATGCTGCCGTCGCCAAAGCCTACGGCGATGAGCGACGAATTGTGTGGTTCAAGGTCTATGCCGGAGACGAAGCCTGCGACAAATACGGCCAATACCAATATCTGCCCGAAGATACCCTTGAGGCGATCCGCGACTTTGGCATTGCCATCAAAGGCCCCCTCACCACCCCGATTGGCGGCGGCATTCGTTCCTTGAATGTGGCCCTGCGGCAAATTAATGATCTGTACGCTTGTGTGCGGCCCTGCACTTACTACCCTGGGACCCCTTCCCCCCATAAGAGCCCAGACAAGCTCGATGTGATTGTCTATCGAGAGAACACCGAAGACATTTACCTCGGCATCGAATGGCGAGAGGGCAGCGAGGGGGGTGAGAAGCTGATTCAGTTTTTGAACGACACCTTAATTCCCAGCACCCCCGAACACGGTAAAAAGCAAATTCGTCTGGACTCGGGAATCGGCATCAAGCCCATCAGCAAAACCGGCTCCCAACGGCTCGTGCGGCGCGCCATTCAACATGCCCTGCGCCTGCCGCAAGACAAGCAGCAGGTGACCCTGGTCCATAAGGGCAACATCATGAAGTACACCGAAGGGGCTTTTCGGGACTGGGGCTACGAGCTGGCCACCAGTGAGTTTCGCGCCGAATGCGTCACCGAGCGAGAGTCCTGGGTGCTGGATAACAAAGCCGCCCAGCCCGACTTGTCCACAGAGGACAATGCCCGCAAAATTGAACCTGGCTACGATGCCCTCACCCCGGAGAAAAAGGCTGAAATTTGCCAAGAGGTGGAAGGGATTCTCACCTCAATTGGGGAGAGCCATGGTCAAGGTCAGTGGAAAGAGAAGGTGATGGTGAACGATCGCATCGCCGACAGTATTTTCCAACAGATTCAAACCCGCCCCGACGAATACTCGATTTTGGCGACCATGAACCTGAACGGAGACTACCTCTCCGATGCGGCGGCGGCGATCGTGGGGGGCCTAGGGATGGGGCCAGGGGCCAATATTGGTGACAACTGCGCCATCTTTGAGGCCACCCATGGCACCGCCCCCAAACATGCGGGTCTCGATCGGATCAACCCCGGTTCCGTCATCCTGTCGGGGGTGATGATGCTGGAGTTTATGGGCTGGCAAGAGGCGGCTGATCTGATCAAGACCGGCATCGGTGCCGCGATTTCTAATGGTGAGGTGACCTACGATTTAGCCCGCTTAATGGAGCCCCCCGTAGACCCGCCCTTAAAATGTTCTGCCTTTGCAGATGCCATCATCAAGCACTTTGGGGGCTGAGCATCAGGGCAAACGTCTGAGATTTGAGGGGTCCGTAGGTTTGCCCTAGGCGAGGCATGCGGATCCCAATTAGATGGGTTTGTCCTATACCTAGGGCAGACCCATTTTATTTATGGGGCAATCTACTAATAGTCCCGATGGCCTTGAGTCGCATTGCAACTTTGTTCGGCACCATGGTGGTGCTGGCGGTTATGCCTAGCCCTAGCGTCTTTGCGGTGGTGGCGCGCGCTATCACGTCTGGCTTTACCCAAGGACTGGTCACTGTTCTCGGCGTTGTAGCGGGCGATATTGTCTTTATTCTCTTAGCCGTGGGCGGTTTGTCGGCCATGGCAGAAACCATGGGTGGCCTGTTCACCTTGGTGAAAGGGGTGGGGAGTATCTACCTGATGTGGCTTGGCATTGGGCTATGGCGGGCTCAGCCTAAGGCCGTAGCGATTGAGGCGGACCTAGAAGTCGCTTGGGCCTCAAATTTTCTCTGTGGACTCCTCATTACCCTGAGTGATCCAAAGGCAATTTTGTTTTATGTCAGCTTTTTACCCGCATTTCTGGATGTATCTACGGCCTCCATGGCGGACATCGGCATTCTCTTGACCAGTGCAACGGTGGCGGTTGGGGGCGGCAAGTTGGTGTACGTTTATTTGGCTGATCAATCTAGACAGCTCTTTCAACGTCATCGAGCCAGAAAAGTCCTCAATCTGACGGCTGGCAGCGTCATGGTGGGTACGGGCCTCATGCTGTTATTCAACAGGTGAAATCAGGAATGCACCATTGCCCTGGGGATAGATCAGCCTCGGGTTAACCATTGGCACCTGGTTAAGCAATGCCTTTCAGAAAGCCCGTCAGGTTTTTCAAAAAAGACTGACTGACGGCAACCTGCTCTGGCGGAACCGTTTCTAGAAAATCAGTGGTTGTGCTGGGCACATGGGAGAAAGTGTCCTCAATGCAAGGTGACTCTTCAAGGAATCCAGTGACTATCAGGCGAAAAGCGGTCTGTTGAATCTTTGTAATCGGTAGGCTGAGTTGCTCAGCAATATCACGAATTGAAATACTGCCCTGGGCAAATTCCCACAATTGCCACTCGAGTTGGTTGAGGCGGCACTTGGGTTTGCCTTCAATGGCAGCGGTAACCCCTGAGGTGACGTCCGGTAGTTTGGTTTGCAATGCATCCCAGTTTTGTAAGGCCCGCAGCCCAGCCAAGGTGACCTCATTGGGAGAAGCGATCAGGCCAGTCATTTCTGAGGGTGGAGCCTCCACTTGGTGGTCAAATTGGAAGTGGGCATCGGGCAGCTCAAATAAGTTGCGTACCTGTTGCAAAACCTGGATGCGAAACAGAAGTTTGAGTTGTTCTGCTTCTAACATGCCCTGGGATTTTAGACAGAGGCCAAGGGGTTTGCCGATGGCACAAACTTCCATAATGCGGATAGCCGCGCGACTGGTGGCCCAACCCCGACGCTGGATCAGCGTCAGTAATCCTTGGCCATCGCTGCGATCGCTCGCCGCGACAATTTGCCCTTGCTTAAACCAAATTTTCGAAATTGTTTTTTTGCCAAATGCAGTCGAGTGAGTGGCCTCTAATACCAGTTGGCCAGACTTGTCTCCCTGCTCTAAAAACTGGAACAGTTCTGCCAGGGAAAACTCGGAGAGATATCCAGTAATTTTCATGGTTATCGGTTGATTGCTAAGGAAACACACACAGCTAAGAGACTTTCACAGCATTCTCTTGGAAGGAATGCTGTACCAATGCCAATATGGCCTGGGCCACGGAGGCCGATTCATTGGCATTGACCGCCACAATCGGGGGGCAGAGGGCGGGATTGGAAAACCCCAGGGCGATCGCGGCATTGGCCGGGTCCCAAGCATTGGGGCAATCGGTGTGGGTCAGACCAATAACCATGGGAATATCCTGGCGCTTCCTCATGAATTGAATGATTTTTCGCGCCTGCAAAAACTCGATGGGCCGATGGGCTGCCACCAGCACAATGTAGGCATGGGCCTGACGAATCAGAATGTCCCACATGAAATTAAACCGGGCTTGGCCTGGGGTGCCATAGAGGTGCAGCGCCATTTCTGGGCCAAACTGCAAACGGCCAAAGTCAAAGGCGACGGTGGTTTTCTTTTTGAGCTGGGCGGTTTCATCGGTGGCCTGGCGATCGGTATCAACCACCTCGATTTCGCTAACCGTCCGAATAAAGGTTGATTTACCGGCCCCCACAGGACCGGTCACAACCAGGCGCATGATTTCCATGGTATGGGCAGCTTATAAAGTTGCATGGGGTACAGAGTGTACCCATTCAGTCGGTTTTTCGGGGTGTCATTGCCACCCCAAAGATCGGGCTTACATCAACAGCAGTTTGAGTTCGGAAATAATGCGCTTGATTTCCAGCATCAACACGCCCTGCTTAGCCTTTTGGTTGGCTAGGACTAGGAAAACAGCTTCTTCGCCACAGCTGGTGAGAATGCCGTAGCCACTGTTGCCTTCTACAAAAATGCGATCGATGTCGCCCCGAGAGAGTTCTTGGCCAATGCGCTCTCCCAAGGACAGCAGGGATGCAGACATGGCCGCCACTCTTTCTTCATCCATATTGCCTGGGAGGGTCGAAGCCAAGGGTAGACCATCGGGGGTGACGAGGGCGGCCCCTTGAATGTCACTGGTGGCAGACACAAAGTTCTGCAAAATGCTGTTGAGTTTTTCGATATTGATAGCCATGGGAAGTCTCTTTTGAGTGGGGTGCTGAGGTGATGATGAGGTCAACCCCTTTGGCAGGGTTGAAGAGGAACAAGGGGGCGTAAAAATTAGCCCAGCGTAGAGAATTCAATCGCATCGTGATCGCTGCCCCGCAGAACTGATTCCACCTGCTTGCCTCGCAGCCGTTTGCCGGTGATTTCTTCGATCGCCCCTTGTACAGCCCCGAGGGTATAGCTGAGATTGCGATCGGAACCTGGCTCTTCCATAGCGGAGCAAATGGTTTCTTGGCAGTAAACCTTAAAGGTGTCGCCATCTTGAACAATGTTGTTAATCAGGCAGAGTCGGGTCCCTTCTTGACCGAGGGCTTGTTGTAGCAATTGGGTAACCTCAGCCCAATCTGCTGGCTGACCTGACAGGCCCAAACTGGCTGCCAAAGACTTGCCCCGTTGCCGACCGGCTGAGACTAAGGCAATCATGGCTGCCTTGGCCCCGAGGGCTTCTTCGATACCGACAACCAAGGCTTTAAAGCAGACGATGCTACTAAAGTCCCCTAACTCCTTACGAATGTCATTGGTGACGGGAGTCATTAGAGAAGTAGACATTTTAGGAACTCCTAAAAACAATATTTTGCATTGAGAATTAATCTGGAGCAGATCTAGTTTGACTGCACCTCCAGAAAGTTTTTTCTCAACCATCCTTACTAAACTCAGAATATTCAAACAATGTGACAATACCGTGAACATCTACAGCACAATGGTTTTATGCAGATGTTTTTAGGCAGAAACACAGCCAGGATGCCTGCTCTGAAAGCATTCTGGCTGTGCATAAAAACACATAGACATATCCAGAAAAATTTTGACTCGACATTGCAGCATCGAGTGTTGCCCAAAGAAGGCGGGTTGAAAATAATTTTGACTGCTTTCCTAAAGCTTTAGTCTGGGGTCAGAAATATATTATTTTACTGAGACTAAAATTGATTCATTCAGGCAATCCGAAGATTTACTGAATACTCCATCATCTTTTCTTGAGTGACCTTAAAAAAAGGATTTATTCCGTATATTCACTTGCGACTCAGTCCGCAACGATGCGATGCCACCGCAGACTGCCCCCCATCGTCGCGACGTTGGCAGTGAAAATCACCGCTGCCCAGGGAATTTAGCCCCAGAACACCAGGGTGAAATGTGACAAAACTAGGGCATGTCAGGGTTGCGATGGCATATGCGCCAGTCCGGTTAGGACAAGGCTGCGAGCTACTTTGCTTCTGCGCAAAGCATCAGGGCGAGCCTAGGTGTCCCAAGCAAAGTGGCTAGTGTATATATCGACAGGTTCGTTGAAGCGAATGCTGCTGCTGGTTAGGACGCGGTGCCCATGATCAGCTCCCACCAAGGTCCAAAGAGATCATAAACTTGGCTGTAGGTGTCCATGAGGCGATCGCCCTGCACCACAATCTCGGGGCTGGGGTAGACCTGCATCACTTCGATTAAAGACATCTCGCCATCATCTGCAGCCACCTCTAGGGCTGCTTTCAGGGCTGAATCGCTGCCTGCCCCAGAAGACGATTGAATGGTTTCACCCACCTGTTCAAGCATCCAGTCGCCAGGGGGGCTATTGAGCACCAGACCCAATACCAGAGAATTCATCGGTACTGAGCCCGCCAGCGCCGATTGGAGGGTCTCGGGCTCTTGGTTAGCTAGGGTGAGTAGCTCACCCAAGTCATCAGAGGGCTCACCGGTTTCCGCAAGGCTGGATAAATCCTGAATCGGGATATTCAGCGACAACGCACCGTAGGTCAAGACCACCTGTTCTGCGGCATGGGCCGCGTTAAGCCCAAAACCCAGGCTAGCGCAGCACCCTAACCCGACAATGCTCAACTTGTGAAGGAAGGGGATCATGATTTTTCCTTGGGTAATCTCCACCAGGTGATGCCTACTATCAAAATAACAATGGCCAGAATGCCCCCACCGATAAGCCAGGGCGCTAAATCCGTTGACGATGGCACTGGGGCAGAAAGTTCCTGGGGAGTGGATGTTGATATGGGGGCCTCAGGTGCTGGAGCTTCGGGGGTTGGGGCTTCGGG
>CAYGVA010000159.1:0-9518 GCA_964353225.1 uncultured Leptolyngbya sp. | reverse complement strand
GAAGGTGCATCAGTCACTCAGATACCTTGGGATGAAGCTAAGGTAGCTGGCCTGGATAGCGTGTGCCCATGCTCATGCTAAAAGCAAGCATGCCACCCCGCTCCTGATAACCTTAGTTTAGCACGGGGGTTGTGAGCCCCCGCCCTGGGTCGCGTTGGGTCGTTGCTTATGGCCCTGGGGCAACCACAAACAACATCGACTTGATGGGACGCTCAATGTAGATGCCCTCCCGATTCAGCCGCGCTAAATGAATCTGCCCCTCAAACATCAACGTGCTGGAACTGCCCCCATCCAAGTTCAGGGCCGAGACCACCCCCAGATCTGCTAAAAATGTCGCAAAGTCATCCACCGTGATGCCGTTGGGCATGGGGATATCTTGTCGTTGGGCGGCGATCGCCAGCACCACTTCCCCCGTCGCCGTCAGCCCTACCGCTGAGCGGGCATTCCCATAGCGACTGCCCAGGGCATCCCGCACCACCTCCCCGGCGGCGTTGTTGGCCAGAAACCCTTCTTCATAGCCCGTATTCACCGGCAAAATCTGTGGCCCTGCCCCGACGGCTCCGGCCAAGACGCAGCCTGCTTCTAGGGGGGCACTGTGGCGAACAATTTCGTAATGGGCCTCGCCATCGCAGTCGTAAATGCGAAATTCAGAGCGATCCAAAATGGCGGGTAGGTAGGTCTGCAAATCTGGGTTTTCCACCAGGCGGGGGTTGAGGCGAGGGTCTGCCACCAGCCCATCGGCTAGGGTCACATAGGAGGTGGTGAGGCCATTTTGGGGGTCAAAGAACCCCGCATTGATGGCGGCGATCGCCTCTGTCCCCACCACCAAGTCGGCCAAGGGCATGAGCCCTTCAGACACCGCGATTCCCAACCGATAAGCTGCGGGCACCGTCACCACATGGATGCGGCTGGTGGGGTGCTCATATTCTGCATAGGTGACCGCCTGGGGAGGCGTGGCGGTCGTTGGGGACGTGGCGGTCGCCGTCGAGGCCGGATCTACCGCTGACACCGAGCACCCCAATACCCCCAAACTGATTGCCACCCATAGGCTGGTCCGCACCGTCAGAGACTTAAATAGAGCCATGATTGGGGGCCTCTGGTCACAGTGAATCGATATCGTCCGAGTCCCGTGGGAACTATCGTGAATGATACCGACTTCAGTTCACCTTCCCCCAGAGAAATGGCCCTATGGTTCTAAACCAGCAATGGATGGCGCGGTTTATCGCTCCCTGGCACCTATGGTTAGGGGAGGAATCTTTGTGAAGACCCTGCTACGGAAGGGCTGGCAGCGGCTCCAGCGCTGGGGATGCCTGCCGTTATCGCTGCCCTATGGGCTCACCACCGAAAAAGCCATTATTCAGGCGGATATCCAGCGGTGGGCGGCGCTACTGGACTATGGGGCGGCCTCTAACCTGCGGCAGCTTCTACAACTGTTGAGCCAGTTGCCCGAGTTTCGCAATCTCTACTATCACCGGCTGAGCCAGGGGAATCTGCTGGCACGGGTACCGCTCTGGGGGTTGCGCCCGCTATACCGGGGCTGTGGCACCCTGTTTATCGATCAGTCCTGCACCATTGGCCCCGGCTTATTTTTGCAACATGCCTTTAGCACCATCATCATGGCGGACATTGGCGAGAATTGTTGGATTAATCAGCAGGTCACCATTGGTTACCGCGATCGCAGCGGTCGGCCTTGCCTTGGCAATGGGGTGCGCATCACCGCCGGAGCGAAGGTGATTGGCAATATCCGCCTCGGGGACAATGTGACGGTGGGAGCCAACGCGGTGGTGGTTAAAGATGTCCCGCCAGACTGTGTGGTGGTGGGGGTACCGGCCCACATCATTCGCCGTGGGGGCCGCAAGGTCCATGAGGAACTGGTATAGGGGTGATTGTGCGTGGGATCGTCAATTCAAAATTCAAAATTTAGAACTGATTTAACCTCGGTTCCTTTGTGATTCACTATCTATGTCTTCCATTCTTCCAACTAAATCGCCATTAGATTACTGCCCCCAGGTGTCAGTGATTGTGCCCATCTACAACGGGGCGGCGGATTTGCCTGCCTTAACCGCCTGCCTATTGGCGCAGACCTATCCCCGTGATCGGGTCGAATATTTGCTGGTGGACAACAATAGCCAGGACGACACTGCGAGCCAGCTAAACGCCTTTGCCCAGGCGGCTGCGGCTGAGGGCATGGCGGTGCGATCGCTCTCAGAGCCACACATCCAAAGTTCCTATGCGGCCCGCAACCAGGGCATCAGGGTGGCCACCGGCGAGATTTTGGCCTTTACCGATGCTGACTGTCGGCCTCGGCCCGATTGGCTCACCCGCTTGGTGCAGCCCTTTCAGGATGGGGCCATTGGCCTGGTGGTGGGGGAAATCAAAGCCTTGCCGGGGCATACCCCCCTAGAGCGTTACGCCGAGTACCGGGAAATGATGACCCAGAAGTACACGGTGGTCCATGAGTTTTATCCCTATGGGCAGACGGCCAACTTAGCGGTGCGGTCCCTGGCCTTTCAGGATGCAGGGCTGTTTCGGCCCCATTTAACCACTGGGGGCGACGCCGACCTCTGCTGGCGGGTCCAAATCAGCGGCCCTTGGCAATTACACTTTGCCGAAGATGCCATCATTCAGCACCGCCATCGGGCCACCTTTGCGGATTTGGCTAGCCAATGGCGGCGCTATGGCCGCTCCAACCAGTATTTACATGATCTCCATGGGGTGTCGCTGCGCTCCCAACTCCGCCCCCAGGAGGTCAGCTATCGCCTCGTCCGTTGGCTCCTTAAGGATTGTCCTAAATCCCTGTGGCGTGCCCTACGGGGAAAAGCCCCCTGGGTGAGCCTGGTGGGGATCCCGTTGGATTTGTTCTGTGCGCGATCGCGGGAGATCGGTCAACGGGATGCGCAACTGCCGGCGGCGGCCCGTCACATTGAATGGCTCCCAGATCCGGCCCCCTCAGGAACGCTCCAACAGGGGCTTGAGACGGCGGAATAGACCAAAGGCGGCGGGGCGTAGGGATTTGGGAAGCTTAGCTAGGGCCAAGCCCACTTGGGCTTTTTTCGGGGATTGGCTTTGCCCTGCTTTGACGAGGGCGGTGCCAGTCTCGGTGTCGCCGATTTCAATCAGCCGCAACCCCAGCAGCAATTGGGTTTCTTGCAGTCGCTGTTGACGGATGGTTTCAATGGCGGGCTCGGGGAACGCAAAGGCGTCTAGATAGGCAATTTTGTCCCGCAGGTAGGGGATGGCGCGGCCAATGCCCTGCTGCTCGGGATGGAAGCGGTATTCCATCAGGCGATCGGGCAAGTAGTAAGCTTGCTTACCCGCCACGGCCAGCCGCACAAACAGGTCATTGTCTTCGCAGTTCTGCAAATTAGGGCGCATATAGTTCACCGCCTCCAGCACTGAGCGCCGAAACAGGGTGGCCCCCACCTGCAAACACTGGCGCACAAATACCGTCGGCAGCAGGTCTTGCACCACCCCAGCGGGCAGTTCGGTGCGGCCCCAGCGGGCGGAGTTGGCGTCGGTCAGGACGGGGTCTCGCTGGCTTTGGGGATTGATGACCCAGTGATCGGTGCTGACAAAGTCCACCTCGGGATGGGCCTCTAAGACCGCCACGGTGTCGGCCAAAAAGTCGGGGGTGAGGCGATCGTCGTCGTCAAATTTGATGAAATAATCCCCTCGGGCGGCCCGAAATCCCGAAATCATATTGTTGCTTTTGCCAATATTGACGGGATGGCGCAGGTAGCGAATGCGGGGATCGGTGAGGGCGGCCATCATCGCTGGGGTGTCATCCTGGGAACCATCATCACAGACGATCAGTTCAAAGTCCTCAAACCGCTGATCGAGCACGCTCTGAATCGCCTGGTTGAGCAGCGGCGCTCGATTATAGGTGGGAATACAAACACTGACTTTAGCCATGGATTCAGTTCACGCGATCGCTAGACAAATAAAACGGTGGTCGTTCGGTTCCGTCCTAGCTAAGACTGCCCAGGCTCCTTTATCGCCCCTCAGCGACCATGAAAATTCTGATGCTTTCCGCCACCTTCCCCTATCCTGCCAGTCGGGGGGGCACCCAGGTGCGGACCTTTAACTTACTCAAGCACCTGCAAGCCAACCACGAGATTACCCTGGTCACCCAGCGCAGTGGGGATGTCAGTGATGCTGAAATTGAGGGGTTGCGGGATTGGGTGACAACCCTGGCGGTGTTTCCAGCGTTGTCTGACCCCAGCCGTAGCGGAGCCCTAGGTAAAGCACAACGCTTTGGCCAATTTTTGCTGACGGGGACCCCACCCAATGTGCGCTCTGGCCATTCCCCCGCGATGCAAGCTTGGGTCGAGCAACAGGTGAGCGCCGCTGGGTTCGATGCCCTCACGGCGGAGCATTGCGTGAATGAATGCTACGTTACCCCAGCGGTACAGGCCCGTATTCCCCGGCGGATCGTGAATATCCACAGTTCGGTCTACGGCACCTGTCAGCAGCAATTGGCCACGGGCACCGCCGAAAACCCGCTGCGCGATCGCCTCAATCTCTCCCTGCTCAAGCGCTACGAAACCCAGTACTGCGGCAAATTTACGGATCTGGTGGTGACCACCGAGGAAGACGCCCAGCAGCTCAAAACACTGCGCCCCGATCGACCCGTCCATGTGGTCACCAATGGGGTTGATCTCGACACCTTTCCGATGCGAACCCAGGACCCAGGGGGGCAACAACTGGTGTTTGTGGGGGCCATGGATAATTTGCCAAACATTGATGCCGCCACCTTCCTCAGCCGCGAAATTTTGCCCTTGGTGCAGGCCCGCTACCCTGACGCCACCCTGGCCCTAGTGGGCTCTCGCCCGACCCCCGAGGTGCAGGCCCTGGCAGCGCTGCCGGGGGTGACGGTGACCGGGCGGGTCCCCTCCATGGTGGATTACCTACACAAAGCCACGGTGTGCGTGATCCCCATGCGCACGGGCTTCGGCATCAAAAACAAAACCCTGGAGGCCTTGGCCGCAGGAACGCCGGTGGTGGCCAGCGATCGCGGCCTAGAGGGCCTGACCGTAGACGGTGATGGCACCCCCTTAGCGGCCCTAAGAGCCAATACCGCCGAAGACTTTGCCACCGCCATGGGTCGGTTATTTGACGATGCAGCCCTCCGGCAGGCTCTGTCTTTGAACGGACGCACTATGATTGAGGCGACCTACACCTGGGCAGCGGCTGGACAGCGCTATCAGCAGGTGTTGACCGGTTAATGGCACCATGCCCCTCCCCTGGCCCACGGCCCTGAAATCCCGTCGATCTCCTAAAAAAGCTGCCCCTGCAGGTGCCGTGCAGATGTGGGTGAACCCTCGCTCAGCAACCGCTTGGCCCCGGCGGGTGGCCGGTGTGCTGATGGTGGCCCTGGGACTGTCGGGGGCGATCGCCCTCACCAGCGGCGGGCTCTGGCTGGGGGCAACCCTGCTGCTGCGGCCCCATCCCCCCGCTTGGTTGACCCGCTATTTTCCTCAGCACAAGGCTCGCTGGGGGGCAGAACCGCCCCGGTCCTTAGCCGACATTAAGACTGAACTCCAGGCCCAGGGGCAACGGGCCGGGACCCTCATGGCCTTAGACACCATCAGCACCGACCCCAATGTGGCGGGGCTCTGGCTGTTGCCCGTGCTCGAAACCCAAACCCCTTGTCCCGAGGATTGCGACCTGATCGTCGCCCTGCGCCTCTATGGGGAACACCGCCAAACCGCTGACGGCCCAGAGCTGCAGCCGTTGGACGCGATCACGATTCGAGCCCCGATTCAGTCCACGGTGATGGAACCCCTGTCCCAAGCGGGGGTCGGGCAACTCACCTCCACCCAGGCCCTACCGTTGACGGAGGTAATCCCCTTGGCAGGTGCGGCCCTGCCGGGGGTATGGCTCACCTTAAGTGGCCGTTGGCGGCAGGGCGGGAGCCCCATTCGCTATGGCCAGGTGATTCACATTGACCATCGGGCCTTGACGGTGCGAGCCCTGCTCGACTGGAGCAGCCCCCCGCGACAATTGCCGATTTGGCGCAATCTAGACCAGCAGGGCCTACCCGAACTGGTGGTCAACCAGAGCGTTGGGTTGGAGCCCAACCTCAAGGCCTACACCATTGAAGGACTATCTTCGCCCCTCTTTTCCCTCCGCCTAGCGCAGGTTGATCTTCAGGACGCTGCGATTAACAAAGCCCCGGCCCGAGGCGCGTATAACACGGCCCTGCAGTTGGCCCGCCATGGTCTCTGGAATGAAGCCCAGCGGCGTTTGGCTAGCTTAAAACAGCAGCATCCCAGGGATTGGTCCCTCGCTGCTGAACGCCAGCTCAGCCTGATTGCCCTCCATGGCAACTTGACCCAAACCCAAGCGGAGCGCGCCTGGTCCCAACCCAGTCAAAAGCTCTTGTCCCTGCTGGTTGATGGCCGTTGGCAACTGGCCCTAACCCTTGTGAAAGAGGGGGATGGGGGCTTTCAACGGATGGTTTTGCCCTTGCTGCGCCAGGACACCACCGGGCGGCTATGGCGACGGGTTACCGCTACCCTCCAGGTCAATCCTCGCCAACCGGAAGCGCGGCTATGGGGGGCGCTACTGCTCTTGGCGCAAAAGGATCAGGCCGCTGCTGACAGTTGGCTCCAGGGGACCCAGGCTGGTCAGGCATTGGTGGGCCAATTTACGGCGATCGCCACCCGCATCAACGGCCCAGCAGAGACAATTACGGTTTCTAGTCGCCCTGCCGTTCCCCACAGCAGCGAGAGTGCCGCCAACGCCCGCCCGCCCATCGAGGGCTGGGTCGGCACCGCGACCTTGCTCAGGGCTGTACAGCTCGACAATTGGTATGCAGACGGCGACCTGGCGCTACCGACCGGACACCAGTGGTACCAAATCCAGGTAGATCGGGGCTGGGTGAATGGTCAATGGCAAACCCTAGCGCCAGCGCGATCGGCAGCACAACTGTGGGAGCGCTGGGGTGCCGCCCCTGGTGCTGCCCCTGATTTACAGCTTCTGAACCCGGAGGGAGAACCAACCGTCACCCCCATCACCATCGTCGCCATCCAGCAGCGGGGCAGTCAGGTGCAGCTATTGGGGAGCGGCCCCCGCCATGCCGATCGTAATGACCCTGGGGCGGGGCCGTGGCTAGCGGTTTCCCCTGGGCAATTTCGCCGGTTCCAAGGGATTCCCCAGCAACCTTTGACCACGGTCTACCAACGCTACCCTGAGGCCCTAGCAACCCTGGGGGATCTGCTGGAATTGGGGGAGCTTTCGGCGACGGCGATCGCGGCAGACCCGATCCCAGGGCAAGACATGACGGTACAGCTCCAGGATTTGACGGGCGATGGTCAGGCGGACATGATCCTCTCACCAGAGGGACGCGGGGTGGCGATCGTGGATGGGCAAGGGCAGGTTCTCTTTCAGGGGCAGCGCGGGGCCACGCTGTGGGGGGCGCTAGTGAATGGAGACGGTTCCCATGTACTGATGACCCGCCTGGGGGGGCAGTATCGCTTCTACGACTGGTCTGCCCAGGGTCAACGGTTTGAGTAGCGGAGCGGGACCTGCCCACCCCCCAAAGTGCGCTTCGTCTTGCCAGACATGCCCCCATAACCGGTAGGCTAATCTCAAGATTTGGTAAACACCGTTCAACATCAATGGGGTTGCAGCGATCGGCACAAGGGTTTAGGCCCTCGATTTAATCGGTCTATTCAGCGCTATTACGGTTCCCCGCAGGCAGAGATCGTAATGACGTCATGCCAGGACACATGATTTAAGAGGAGTAACCCATGAAAACAATTTTGGTGACGGGCGCAGCGGGCTTCATTGGCTTCCATGTCAGCCAGGCCTTACTCCATCAAGGCCACAGGGTCGTTGGGGTCGATAACCTGAGTGATTACTACGATGTCAACCTCAAACAGGCTCGCATCGATCAGCTATCGCCCAATCCCAAATTTACTTTTCACCGTCTGGAGCTGGCCGATCGCACCGCCACCACCGACCTGTTTGAGCAGGGTCAGTTTGATCGCGTCATCCACCTCGCCGCCCAACCTGGGGTGCGCTATTCCATCGACAATCCCTACGCCTATGTCGATAGCAACCTGGTGGCCTTTATCAATATTGTGGAAGGCTGCCGCCATTACCCCGTAGAGCACTTCGTTTACGCTTCCTCCAGTTCGGTTTACGGGGCGAATAAAGCGTTGCCGTTTGCCACAGACCAAAACGTCGATCATCCCGTCAGCCTTTACGCCGCCACCAAAAAGGCCAATGAGCTAATGGCCCACACCTACAGCCACCTTTACGGCATTCCCACAACGGGGCTACGCTTTTTTACGGTGTATGGCCCCTGGGGACGGCCTGACATGGCGATGTTTAAGTTCACTAAGGCAATTATCGACGGCAAGCCCCTCCAGGTCTATAACCACGGCAACATGATGCGAGACTTCACCTACATCGATGACATCGTGGATGGGGTGGTGCGCATCGCCGATCACATTCCCCAGGGGGAAGCGGGGTTAGCGGCCAACAATCCGCCCTATAAGCTCTACAACATTGGCAATAACCACCCCGTCTCGCTGCTGAAATTCATCGAAACCTTAGAAGCGGCCCTGGGCATTGAAGCCCAAAAAGAGTTTCTACCCATGCAACCTGGGGATGTCCCGGCCACCTATGCCGACATCACCGCCATTTCTGAAGCGGTCGGCTTCCAGCCTCGCACGTCGATTGAGGTGGGCATTCCCCGCTTCATTGAATGGTATCAACGCTACTACGCCACCCCAGGCGACACACCGGTACCCTTGCGAAAAGCCCAGGCCACCGATCTGCGATCCACCAACCGAGTTACAAAAGTCCGCGTTAATCAGGAAACGGCGGCCACGGCCTGAATCAGTTGTCATTGGACTCGATGGGAGCAAGGCAATGGATTACCGCGACGGGCTCAGACGTATGGCCCTGGTTTTAGGAGCTGCCCTGGCGGTGATGGGGGCCATCCCTAGACCGCTCTTGGCCCAGGAGGCACCCCAAGCCGCCACGTTGACGGCCTCCCCAGATTCCAGCGTGAATCTGCGTAGCGGCCCCAGTACCAGCTTTGCGGTGGTCCATACCGGCTTTGCAGGGGATGCCGTGACGATTCTGGAATCCCATCTGGGGGAAAGCAGCACTTGGCATCGGGTGCAGTTTGAAGCCTCGGGGGCCGTGGGCTGGGTGCGGGCCGATCTGGTGCTAAAGGGGGGCATTGCGGTGAGCGATCGCTGCCACAGTGTCTTAGCCACCGCTCGGGGGGAGCTAAATGCGGTTCCCGACGGATTTTTGCGAGGCATTTACCTTGGCTATGACGAGCAGGCCCCGGCGGATCGGCCCGTGTCCATTCTGTTTTTCTTAGGCGGGCCAGGGCAGGCGTCGGTATTGTCTTCTCCCCAGTTCATGTTGAGCCTGAGCCAGGAGGTGATTGAGGACTGTGGTGCCACTAGCTCGGTGCGATTTGGCTCAGACAATTCGGGCTGGCATGACATTTATGGGCTGGTGGATGGGGAGGTGACGGGGTTTACCTGTGT
>CAYGVA010000158.1:0-9589 GCA_964353225.1 uncultured Leptolyngbya sp. | reverse complement strand
TAGTTCATTAGCTTGAGTCATACCGCGTTCCTCGTGCTCCTTCGTAACTGACTAACCGTCGGGCTTTTAGCTCGACACCCACAGAACCCACTCTGAGTGGGAAGTTGCGCTCTGGCACTCCAGAACTGGAAAAACCGTCCATACGCGTTTAAGAATGGAGATCATCCCAGCAACCAATATCGTAGGTAGGCTAAAAACTCTTTTTAATGTAGACCGCTGGCTTGAAAGAACTCAAAAAGTGAGCCCCCCCCTCGCCGTGCTTTTTCATTGCTCCATAATTGTAGTCCTTTTGACCAAGGAGCCACCACCCACTGCATTGACATCCATGGCTTGTCAATGACAAATCACCCACCCAAAACAATAGTACGCATGAATTGCCTGGGTGTTTTTATACTTTCCTGAGGTCATGAAAATCAATGGTTTCGGGGGAAATGCTGATGTGAATCCCATCACCAAGGATGTTCTCAAACGGAATCCGGAAAATTATGGCCTGCTTATGAGGAATATCAATTTATATTGAAAATCATCATGATCTGTCAGGTTTTTGCAGACGTTGTAATCTGCGCAGGGTTCCCCTGGGTCGTCATGGGGTGTGAAGCTCACCGGATTAAATCCGGGATGGGATCAGCGCAATTGGCATAAGGTTCAAACGGAGCAAAGCGCTCTGCGGGTGTGGTGTACGTTATTGCTTGGTGCTACCGTGTGCTCCCATGCATGACGTCTTTTTTGAATGGCAGCCGCAGCTAGGGCTTACCCAGCAGGTTACGCCTTGCCCACAAGACAGTAATGAGATTTTGATCTTGCATCAAATGGCCCAAGCCGTGCGCACAGAGGTGCTGTACCGAGAGGCCCTAAGCCGCCATTGCGATTGGTATGCCGCGATCGCCCATGATCATCAAGTTGATCTGGCGAAAATGCGAACAGAACCCCAGCTTCTTAGATGGGGTTTAAGACATCGCCCTAGCCAGCTGTTTCCTTGAATTCTGGCCCAGCCGTGGGTTGATTTAGAGCAGTTCCAGCTCGTGATCTTGCAAGTGAGCTCGAAACGGTCGTTTTGCCCCTTCTACCGCAAACTCTACCTGAATCGGAAAGTTGGCACTGATGGGACGCCCCTTCCAGTCAGAAAGGACATTTAAAATTTTTCCTTCCAAGCCTTTGGCATCAAAGGCTTCATTTCGATGTAAAGGATGGTGGTAGAAGATAACGGAATCCTTAATCCGAACGAGATCGCCAACTTTCATACAATATTCAACCTTTGCTCTACCAAGCCCTAGGTGGGGGAAGACACTATCTGGCACAGGGCGCTTCTCCGGGGGCAATCCTTCTATCTTTGCATAGGATGTTCACCCTATCTCCGGGTCGCCTTGAGGTTAGCTACAGCGTCTCCAACAAGCAACGAGGCTCGACGAGGCCAGTCAGCCCAGGCTGCTCAAGCGTCTAAAGAATCAATTATGCTGCCCGATTCGCCCCTTACTCAACCGAGTCGGGTGTGGGGACGGGGGGCGCAGTCAGGCGACCGGCCACCCACCAACCGAGCAGCCCTGCCAAGAGCAAAATGGCCACTGCGATAATGCCGACCCAACGGGCAGAGAAGGACAATTGGGGCTGAGGTGATTTCCCCTGGGGGCCTTGGGCGGGCAAGGGTTGGTCTTCTTCGCCGTAAAGTAATGCCCTAGAGGCATCGGTCAGGTCGCCTGGGTCTACGGGCGCTTCCGATGCTCTAGAAGTGGCATCGCTGGCGGAATAGGTTTGGTTGAGCAGCAGCTTGCACTGCATTAAAACCACCGCAACGTTGTCATGGCCATTCTTTTGATTGGCCAGTTCAATCCAGGAGGCGACGGCGGACTCGAGGGTGATGATGTCTTTGGTAATGAGGCCGATGTAATTTGCCCAGGCTTCGTCAATCCGGCCCTGATCACTCAAGCCATCGGAGCACAGCAGCAGCACCCCTTCTTCCTCAATGACAAAGCGCTGCAAATGGGGCGTTAAATGTTGGGCATCACGGGTACCAATGGCTTGGGTGAGGGCACCGCTTTCAGGTTGCTGGGTGAGCACGGCATACAGTTGCCGTCCAGCGTTTACTTCGCGCCCCGCCAGATCGTCGTCGATGGTGAGCTGATGGCAGTAGTCAGGGGTAATCCAATAGGCGCGGCTATCGCCAATGTGGGCAATGTACAGCTCATTAACGAGCCCCCACCCGAGGTCGGTTTTAATGTGCTGTGCCACGACGACAGCCATGACGAGGGTGGTCGCCATGCGTTGGCGATCGCTGCGGCCTTGCTGATCATTTTGGCGATTGACCAGGTCGTTGACCACCCGAATCGCCGCTTCGATTTGCTGAAAAATGACCTGGGGTGGAGCCAGTTGGTCCTGGTTTTGCGCTTCGCTGAGCAAGCCTTGCAGTTGTAGCCGCAGCGATCGCACCACCAGTTGACTGGCCACTTCCCCGGCTTCGTGGCCCCCGACGCCATCACAAACAATCCCAATGCGAGGCATGGTGGTATCCGGTGCCAAACCCTCGGGGTAACAAGCATCTTCATTGCGATCGTGCTGGGGGCCTGGGCTGGTACCCCCAGCCACTTTGACCACCAGGGGGACCTGGGCGGCTTCCTTTAGCAGCAGATAATTCAGATCAACCGTGAGCTGTTCAGGGGAGCAGTTGTCAGCCAGAATGGCCGCCCCCAATTGCTGCAAGGGCTGATTAATCGCCGGTTGAGTCCCAGCTAACCCCAGCCAGACTTGGACAAACGCCTTTAGATCAGGGGGCTGCTCATCGAGATAGAGCTCCCCTAGGCGGACCCGCCAACCTTCGACCCGCACATTGTCTGGGGCGAGTAAGCTGGTGGCTGCGCCAAGTTCGATTAGGGGCTCCCACAACTGCCACAGTTGCCACAGCCAAGAGAGTTGGCGCACCGTGGCAACGGTATCCCAGACTGCGGTCAAGGCCGGATATCGTTGCCCCGATCGGGGATTGATCGGCGCGTTGTCGAGCAAAATCCACGGGATTTGCCCCCCAGATTGGGGTAGCACATCATATACCCCTGGCAGGTGGAGGCGGTTACGGTGGTTACGGAGATAGAGCAGCACCCGGTCTGGGATCTGATCGGGAATGGTAGGCGGCTTGCCGGGTGTCGTATCCTGCCAAATCTGGGGGGCAATGACTTTGTAGCGATCGCCTACGATCTGTCCATGGGCGATCTCGTCACTACCGGGACCTACAGCCCAAACGTAGTGCAATTGACGGGAAGCAGCAGACTCAGCATTAGACATCATTCACCAGGGATTCCAGAGACCCTTAAAACAAGTTGAGTAGGGACTTCCCACTAAGGGGCAAAAGGCTAGATTAATCCTAGTGGATCTTAGGTAAATCGCTCGGTATCCCCCTGCGGAATTCCCTAACCAGTCCTTGAAGTGAACCGTATTAAGGGCTAGCGCAATGACAATGAACGGACCCAGACTATGAGCCCTGCCTTGTTTTGGTTGATGGCAGGGGTGGTTCTATGCCTGATGGAACTCTTTCTGCCAACGGCATTTGTAGAGGTCACGTTGGGCATTAGCGCCCTGCTGGTCTCTGTATTTGCTTTGTTTATTCCTCAAGTCAGCATTCAGATCGGTCTGTGGCTGGTGTTTTCGGTGCTGACGGTGTTGGCGTTGCGCCGATTTCTACCCAAGCGCACCCCCTATACCCTGGCCGCATCCACTGAAGCTCGGACCACCACATCGATCCTGCCCGGTGAAACCGGTCGTGTCCTCTATGAAGGCAACTCTTGGCAAGCCCGTTGCGAAGACTATCAAGCCGAGATCGCAGTTCACCAACGGGTCATTGTCGTGGGCAGAAAGGGCAACACCCTGCTGGTCATGCCAGAGCAAGCCCTAGAACCCTAAGGAGCCTTTGGGGTTAGACGGCACGGTTGCGCGCGGTGCTGGCCCTGTGAACCCGCACCGATTCATTACTGATATTTCATTTCAAGGAGAACCCATGAACCCGATTGCATTTCTATTCGTACTGGCATTGGGGGGCTCTGTGGCCGCCAGCTCCGTCAAAATCATTAACCAAAGTGACGAGGCCCTGGTCGAAACCCTCGGGAAATACAACGGCAAAAAATTGACCCCTGGCCTGAACTTTTTGACCCCGATCCTCGACAAGGTGGTTTTCAAACAAACCATCCGAGAGCGGGTTTTAGATGTGCCCCCCCAGTCTTGTATTACCCGAGATAACGTTTCGATTTCAGTGGATGCGGTGGTGTACTGGCGCATCGTGGATATGGAGAAAGCCTATTACAAGGTGGAAAATCTCCAATCTGCTATGGCCAACCTGGTGCTGACCCAGATTCGCTCTGAGATGGGCCAGCTCGAGCTAGACGAAACCTTTACGGCGCGATCTGAAATTAACGAGATTTTGCTGCGGGAGCTGGATATTTCCACCGATCCGTGGGGGGTCAAAGTGACTCGGGTGGAGCTCCGAGACATTATTCCTTCCAAGGCGGTGCAAGATTCCATGGAGCTGCAGATGGCGGCGGAGCGGCGCAAACGGGCGGCGGTTTTGACCTCTGAAGGGGAACAGGAAGCTGCGGTCAACAGTGCCCGAGGTCGAGCCGAATCCGCCATTCTAGATGCCGAGGCCCATCAAAAGACAGTGATCTTAGAGGCAGAGGCCCAGCAAAAGGCGATCGTCATGAAAGCCCAAGCCTTGCGACAGGAAGTCGTCCTGCAGGCCCAGGCCACCTCTGAAGCCATGCAGATTATTGCTGACAAGCTCCAAGTCGATACCAAATCTGAGGCCGCTCTGCAATTTATCTTGGCCCAGAACTATCTCAATATGGGGCAACAGATTGCCAGCAGCGACAGTAGCAAGGTGATGTTTATGGATCCCCGGAGTATTCCAGCCACCCTAGAAGGGATGAGAACCATTATTGGCGAGGGGGAAGTCGGCTCCGCTTAGGTTGAAGTAAAGGGGTAAATCCTAGCGCGTTGTTTTGCATTCTCAACAACGGTTAAGGCGCGATGCCATGGCATCGCGCCTTAACGATTTTTCGTCATCCCAGATTCATCTGTCCATCATGGGAATTTCATTTTTATCCGCCATCCTAAGACCATCAGGAAACAGGTCTCGCCTGACGCACGTCTTGTCATCCAAGCCAGATCGCCAAGGCCCCTGCCATTGAGGGCAATCAATCCGCTGTTCAGGGAGGGGTACCCGTAGCTACGTTCGGTTCTCTGGGGGGGAATTCCCCCGCACCCCAGCGCTCATCAGGCCCATGATGGATATAGACGCAGCAGCAAAACTGAAGACAACGCCCAACATGCATCCTCCAAACTAGGAGCACTCGATTCGTACTACAATTTATACTTGTAGCACTTTACACAACATCACCATTGCTTTAGTATGAATTAGGGGCGAACTCATACTGATTTCGCTTTTTATTTTTAAAAGCTTCTGGTTCCTTTTGTTAGCTGAGACAAATATTTCTCGCACCATCCGTGGAGGCCCGATTCCATGCCTACAACCAAAACCCGCAAATCTAAAGCCAAGCCTCTCTTTACCGCTGATGCCGTACGCACCTATCTCCATGAGATCGGTCGTGTGCCTCTGCTGACCCATGAGCAGGAGATTGTGCTGGGTAAGCAGGTGCAGCAAATGATGGGGCTTTTGGAGGTTCAGACGGGTTTATCAGAAACCTTGAGTCGCAAACCCACGACAGAGGAGTGGGCGGAAGCTGCTAGTTTGCCGGTCGCTGAGTTAAATCAACTGCTCCACCAGGGTCAGCGCGCTAAGCGCCAAATGCTTGAGGCGAACCTTCGGTTGGTGGTGGCGATCGCTAAAAAATATCAAAAGCGCAACTTAGAGTTCTTGGATTTGATTCAGGAAGGCAGCCTGGGTCTAGAGCGGGGGGTAGAAAAGTTTGATCCCACCAAGGGCTATAAGTTTTCGACCTATGCCTACTGGTGGATTCGTCAGGCGATCACCCGTGCGATCGCCCAGCAGGCCCGCACCATTCGGCTACCCATCCACATCACCGAAAAACTCAACAAAATCAAGCGGGTACAGCGGGAGCTATCCCAGTCTTTGGGACGCAGCGCCACCGTGGCTGAAATTGCTGAGGCGTTAGATCTCGAAGTCACCCAAGTGCGAGAGTACTTGACCCTTTCCCGTCAGCCGATTTCTTTGGATGTTCGCATTGGTGACAACCAAGACACCGAACTCCAAGAGCTCTTGGAGGATGAAAAAGCCTCTCCCGAGGACTACACCGTCCGCGAGTCCCTCAAGCAAGATATCCATAGTTTGCTGGCGGAACTCACCCCCCAACAACAGGAGGTGATTACCCTGCGCTACGGCCTAAATGATGGCAATGAGCTGTCTCTAGCTAAGGTGGGTAACCGCCTCAACATCAGTCGAGAGCGGGTCCGCCAGTTAGAGCAGCAGGCGCTCAAGCATCTCCGCCGCCGGAAGAGTAATGTGAGAGCGTATTTGGCCAGCTAATCTATCCCCCATAGGTGGTCGGCTGCGACCAGTCTCATTACTGACAACCCTGGCTTCCTTCACCGGAAGCCAGGGTTGTCAGTAGCTTGGCGCAATCAAACCAAAGACCCTCAGCCCATTTTAGGAATGGTCTCCCTTGGCTCCCTGGCGGCAGGTCACCCAATCCCGCAGCAATGCTTTGTGTGAGCTAGATGGTCACTCAGCCCTTAACCTTCACAAAACTTATTGGGGTGAGCATGCCAACGATTTGCCCGCATCTGGGTTACTTTTTCCTTTGACTGTCTGGTCGCAGCCAGGGGGGTGAGCCGGTGAGCCGCTGGTGCGCAACCTTTTGGCCGTGGATGAGACTGGCCAAAGCCTGACTTTTGCCGGAGATGTGCCAACTGGGGCCACCGTGCAATTGATGCAATGCAGCTTCAATCACCTGATCGATGGGGCAGCCTAGGAAGCAGAGATCAGTCTGACAAATATTCCTAAAGGGAAACCGGACTTAGCTATTTTAAGTAGCTACGTTGGCCGTAAACTGGTGCTCAAGCAACGGGTAGAGGAAGAAACGGAGCGTATCTGCTAGGTGATGGATCCAGGGACTGCGCTCACTGGGTTTGATTCCGACGGAGAAATCACCGCATTAGCCAACGGAAATGCTCCGAAGCTACATAATCAAACCATGGCGAACCACCCTCGCTGACACCTAGAGCACCAGCGTCAGCGCGAGCACACAGCTCCGCAAAGATTTTTGTCGTCCGCTTCCAGGCAATTCACAGGCAATGGGATGTCTTATGGATACCAAAATCAAGCCAGCCGCCCTTGGCACCATCTGCTGCAACGGCAGTTACAACAGCACTTCTATAAAAAGGTCACGGACCTAGGCAATTTGCCGGAGGGGTTGGTCAATTTTTTGGTGACTATCAACGAGGCTTACCATCGATTTGATATGGATCAAGCTATGTTAGAGCGCTCCTTAGAGCTGAGCTCTAAGGAGCTATTGGAAGCCAATGCTAAACTTCAGCGGGTCTTGAAAGATGTCGAGGCTCAGGTGCAGGACCGTACCGAAGATTTATCCCAAGCAAACGCTGCCTTAGAGCACACCCTCCAAGAGCTGCAATCGACCCAATTGCAGCTGATTCAGCAGGAGAAAATGTCGTCATTGGGGCAATTGGTGGCTGGGATTGCCCATGAGATCAATAACCCCACCAACTTTATCTATGGCAATGTCATCCATGCCCAGGACTACATTGAGGGCCTATTGGATATGGTCCGACTTTATCAGGCCACCTATCCCCACCCCACCCCTGAAATTCGGCAACTTGCCCAGTCGATTGAGCTGGATTATTTGGCGACGGATTTGCCCCAACTCCTAGCCTCCATGCATACGGGGTCTGAACGGATTCGAGAGATTGTCATGTCTCTGCGCAGCTTCTCTCGGTTGGATGAGGCCACCGTCAAATGGGTGAACCTCCATGAGGGCTTGGACAGTGCGTTGATGTTGATCCAAGGGCGGTTACAGGCGCGCCCTGAACGCCCCACCATTCAAGTGATCAAACAATTTAGTGCGCTGCCCCTGGTGGAATGTTATGCGGGCCAACTCAACCAGGTCTTTCTGAATGTCTTGACCAACGCGGTAGATGCCATTGATGAGCGGTTTATTGACCAGCAGCCCCTAGGCTCTGTGGAGGGGATCGTTGATGTCCCGATTATTCACATTCAAACGACGGTGCCGACACCGGGGCGGGTACACATCACCATCATGGACAATGGCTGGGGGATGGATAAAACGAGCCAGGAGAGTTTGTTTAATCCGTTTTACACCACGAAGCCCGTCGGTCAAGGTACCGGTTTAGGGCTCTCCATTAGTTATCAAATTATCTGCGATCGCCACCAGGGCAATTTAACCTGCACTTCGACCCTGGGGGTGGGCACCACCTTCGTGATCGAAATTCCGATTACGCAGGAAAGCGTTGTGCCGGGTGTGAAGCCCCCTAACAGCCCCTCAGGATAATTTCTGGGGCTGATTGCCGGGACTTAAGGCGAGGAGAGAGAGGAATGAAAGCGATTGCGATCGCACCTTGGCTGTTGCTTGGGCTCAGCCTATCGGTCAATGGCTGCGGCATGTTTGAACCTCCGGCGGTACCAGCCCCGAGCGAGACGACCCCGGCCAGTGCATTGCCCCCTAAACAACTATTGACATTCCAACCGATCCAGGGAACCCCTTACCTAATGGCCCCCATCGACCGGGTTGACCAACGCTCCGCCTCGCTCTCCTACGACAGCGCCTACGATGGCAGCTACACCACCCATAATCTGGTTTTTCTCGATACAGAAACCCTGGTGAGCCAGCGTCTCTTTGACACCAACGACTATCTGATTGTCAGCACGACGGAATATGGGGTGTCGATTGAGGGGGTATCTATCACCGAGTGGCTGGTGTATCTGGTGATTACCGAAGACACCAATGACGATGGTGCCCTCGATAACCGGGATCACAAAACCCTGGCCACCACCACTGCCGCTGGCCAGGGCTACAAGGCAGTGATTACCGGCATCGAACAAACCTTTGGCCTCACCCAGGTCAAATCTGGGTCCCTGGTGGTGGCCTATGAACAGGCGGGCAATAAAACCGTTAGCACCATCGATTTAGACAGCCAAACCGTTGTCGCCACCCAACCCCTGGTCGATCTCGGTCCTGAGGTGCAATAGAGCCACCAGGGGATAATCCGCCGAATCAATCCACGGTGATGGTGATTTTCTCGGAGAGCACGGGTTTGTCGTGGGGGACATGGGCGTAGTTGCCCAGCAGCAATTGCAGGGTATGTTCCCCTGGGTCAAGGGCCAGCGTGGTTTCGGTTTGGCCCCCGCCAAAGTGCTTGATCTGATCTGTAGCGGGGAGGGGCTGAGTCAAGTCGGGCAGCTCTGCTAAATCGACGAGTAGATGGTGGTGACCGGTATTGTCCTTATCTACCCCAGCCGGGGCAATCCCCATCCCCGACAGGCCAAATTTGACGGCCACCGGACTCGACAGGGTTTGCCCATCAACCGGTGCAATCAAGTAGGCGTAGGCATTAGCCGGGGCCTCAGACACCATGCCTGCTGCGTCAGCGGGGGCAGCTA
>CAYGVA010000157.1:0-9696 GCA_964353225.1 uncultured Leptolyngbya sp. | reverse complement strand
GCTGGAGTCAGCCCGGTTATGGGGAAGCGATCGCCACCATCCTCAACTGGGGTCAACAGCCCCCCCTCTACAAGACCTATCCCGACGCGCCCCAGATTGACCTGCCGCCCCCAAATCTAGAGGGCATTGCCACCCCAGATCTGGCAACGACGATATTACAGCGGCGATCGCACCGCAATTACAACGCCAGTACGACATTGCCGCTACTGCAACTTTCGCAGGTGCTGCATTTGGCCCAGGGCATTACCGATGAGAGCCGTGACTTTCGCACCGTACCGTCTTCTGGCGCGCTCTATCCCCTGGAAATTTATGCCATTGTCCATCGGGTGGAAGGGCTAGCGCCGGGGCTGTATCACCACGCCATTCAGCATCACAAATTGGCGCTGGTGAAAGCGGGGGATCTGCGACAGCCCTTAATCCAAGCCGGTCTCAGCCAAGACTTTTTGGGGGAGGCCCAGATCTGTTTTGTGGTCTCCGGGATTTTTCAACGCACCCGCTGGAAATACCACGAGCGTACCTACCGCTATGTGCTCATGGAGGCGGGGCATTTAGGTCAAAACCTCTACCTAGCTGCTACGGCTCTAAACCTGGGGGTCTGCGGCATCGGCGCATTCTTTGATGATCCGCTGAATCAACTGCTGGGTATTGATGGGGAAACCGAGGCTGCCCTTTATTTGGTGACGGTGGGGGAAAGGAGCTAGGGTGCGAACATCGGCTATGTCCAAATCCGCTTCATGATCAGCGTAAACCCTGGCAAAACGGCTTCCCCTGATAGCGTGCTCGGATTCTCCAAGACCTCAATGTCTTGGCCTAAGCGATAAACGTCCACCCGCTGGTTTTGCGGATCAATTAACCAGCCCAATTGAGCGCCATTGTCGATATATTCCTGTAGCTTGGTTCGGAGAGCTTGAAGGCCATCCGTTGCCGAGCACAACTCCACCACAAAATCAGGACATAGTGGGGCAAAGCCCTTTTTTTGCTCAGCCGTTAGTGCATCCCACCGCTCCTGACAGACCCAAGAGGCATCTGGAGATCGATTAGCGCCATTCGGCAACTCAAAACCGCTCGAAGAATCAAATGCTTTGCCCGGTTCTCCCACATTCCGCCACCACAGGTATAGTTCGCCAGCCAGATTCCAATTGCGATATCCAGTTTCGCTACCCGTGGGTGGGTTCACAATCAGCTCTTCTGTTGTGGTGCGCTCAAGTCTGAGATGTTGATTTGCTGCTGCCAACGCCAAAAATTGTTCTGACGTCACCTGTAGGGCCAGTTCACTGGGGAGTTGGAGTAAGAGGGGTTTGGTTTGAGGCGGTGCTTGGACCATCAGGGCTCACCTCAGACTGCTGAACTATACTTCTATTCTACTGGTTGTCTAAGCGTGTCCCTATCCGTTTAGCACCCATTGAGAATCGGCTCCAGGGGCAAAAATCCTGGTTTGAATTGAGCCCGATCCTAGGGCGGTTGATCGCCTTCCCAGCCGATTCTTAATGGGTGCCACTAGCCTCTTGGGTCGCTCGCAATCCCGCTCAAGGTTAGACGTGATTTTTCCTGCTATGACCGTTTCCCGGTGGTGTCGATACTTGATGTGCTTGCTGTTGGCGCTGGTGCTGACGACGGGCTGCGATCGCTTACTCAACCAGCAACCAAACCCAACACCACCAATCACTGCGCCCCCCGTGATCCATGGCGATCTGCTGGTCCAGGATTTGGTGTCCTTAGCCCAGCCCGGCCCCTGGCCCCACATCACCGAGCTGATTGGCTACGGCGATCGCCTGTGGTTTGCCAATAGCATCGCCTTCGACAACCACAATTCTGCTGACCTTTATAGCTACGATCCAGCCACGGGCGAGACCCGCTACGAGCGCCATTTGTTTAGCCAAAGCGTTGGGCAGCCGATGGTGGCGGAGGGCTTGCTGTATTGGCCCTTCGAAGATCCCCGGTTTTCGACGAATCGGGGCGAATACATGGTCACCAACGGTGAGGATTGGCAGTGGCACATCCTGACAGAGGGGGAAGCCTTTCACGTTCATGCCATGGCCACCGACGGGGAAGCGCTATTTGCCGGGACCGGGGCTTGGGCGGGGCGACTGCAAAAATCCCAAGACAGCGGCCAAACCTGGGATGTGGTTTACGAATACCCCACCCCCAATCGCCAAGTCAGCCGCATCACCAACCTGGCCACCATGGATGGGCAGCTCTACGCCGGGGTTACTGCCCTGCACGAAACGAAGCCTAAGGTGCTTGGGTGGGCGCAAGATACCCTACAACCGATTGCGGGCTGGCCCAAAGGGAAGCGGGTTGATGGTCTCACCGCCTATGACGGCTGGCTCTACGGCATTAATCTCAACCCCGATGACAGTACGGCGATCTGGCGTGCCCAAGGGGATCAAGCAGAACCGATAACTGGGTTAGACGGCTATCGTGTGCGGGCGTTTGCTGCCGATGCTAATGCCTTGTGGGCGGTCAGCAGCCACCAAGGCGGCGGTTTCCTCTGGCACAGCCCCGATGGCGTCACTTGGACTGCCACCCATGAATTTAAATCGGCCCGCCCCTTAGCGATCGCGATCTATGCAGGGCAAGTGTATGTGGGCGCTGAGGACGAAAATGGAAAAGGGGGCTTATGGGGACCTGCCGCTCCGGCCAATGTCGGCCAGCCCTTGCCAAACCTAGCACTCCCCTCCCAATCCATACCCCTCTCGACCCCGCCGTTGCAGCAGCAATTAGCCCAGTTAGACCAAGTCCTGTCAGACCCTGCCAGCTATAGCCATGGGGAGACCCAAGCGGTGTTATCAAAAGCCCTAACGCCCCTGGCCCTAGCCGGTATGCCAGCAGTCGGAGCCGCCCTTTCCCAGCGTTTGAGCTATGGCCCACCCCAGGAAAACGCGACCTTATTTGGAGGGGGGCTTTCGGTGTCAGCGACGGATGTTATGCAGTGGTATTTACTGTGGGCGATCGGGCTGAACGGGGCTGGGCAAGTCCCGGTTGAATTCCTGACTGCCCCTTGGTTCGCCACCCGTAACCATCCAGAAAAGTACTGGCAACCGGCCCCAGCGGCGGCGTGGGCAGCCGCTCAGATTGGGCAGGGGGATACAGAAACCATCAGCGCTTTGATCCAGCGGCTCAGCTTTGAAGACGATCCCCTCTGGCTAAAGGGGGACTTTGTCGGAGCATTGATTGCTCTGACGGAGCAGCAATTTGGCTATGACACAGCGGCGTGGCAAGACTGGTGGGCTCAACAGACAAGATAGTTACGGTTAATCGCGCCTAGGCCCATCACTCATCCCCTCAAGATAGGGTTCAAACAGGGGTGATGCGTTTAGGGGGATGATGATGCTAACAATCGGCCTACAAGCGCCCTTAACCCAGTCGGCTCAACATTGGCTGACCAACCACCTCAATCCGGAGTGGTTTGTGGCCCACCCATTGGCGGCGTTTGGTTTGTTCTGCCTCGTGCTGTTTCTTGGGTTGGGGCTGCTGAGCGCGATCGCCCGTTTAACAGAATCTATCTGGTTATTCATCGCTCGCTTGCTCTGGCGGTTGGCACAGTGGTTATTGCGCTTGATTTCGAGAATGTGGCAGGTTTCTGGGGTTCCTATCGTTCTTGGGCGAGGTAAAGCGCCTGATCAGCGCGATCGCGCCGCCGAAATCTTGACCCGCCTCAGAGGTTGTTTGAAAAGGGGGTAGGCCGGTATTGGATACGACTAGTTGCTAGGGCCGGAGTTGCCATCGCAGCACGGCGATCATCACTCCCTAGTAAGGATCATGATGGGAGAGCAGACCCACCATGGTCCTTCCACAGACTGGCCCCTAGATCGTCGCGAGTGCAGGAGTATCCTTGGGTTTTGAGAGGCCTCAACCGGTGGTTTTAGAAGTCGCTATTCTCGACGTTATCCCAGGCCAAACCCCCGCGTTTGAAATCGCCTTCACCCAGGCCCAAACAATCCTCGCTAGTATGGAGGGCTACATCAGCCACGAGCTACAAAAGTGTATCGAAACACCGACGCGATATATTCTGCTGGTCAAATGGCGATCGCGCCAAGACCACACCGAAGGGTTTCGCAAATCCGCCGCCTATCAAGATTGGAAAGCCCTGCTGCATCACTACTACGATCCCTTTCCCGTCGTCGAGCATTATTGTTCACTGCTGCCAACCAGCAGTGAATCCACTGATCTTGAATGATGACCAGGGCGGGTGATCCCCCTGGAAAGAGCATCAACAATGGGTGGGACCTGTCATTTGCATTGCTATCCCTTGTATCTTAGGGAGCGGAACGATCGCTGATATTAACGTCTCCCCAGGAGGTGACCCATCTACACCCCTCCCCTGGCTCGCCTGATCGAAGAGCTGCAAAAATTACCGGGCGTCGGCCCTAAAACCGCCCAGCGTTTAGCCCTGCATCTGCTTAAACGACCCGAAACTGAAGTCCAAGCCCTGGCCCAAGCCCTTGTGGATGCCAAAGCACAAATTGGCTACTGCTCAGTGTGCTTTCACTTATCCGCCGAGCCCATTTGCACCATTTGCCGAGCCCCCAGCCGCGATGCCCAAACTCTATGTGTCGTGGCCGACTCCCGCGATGTCATTGCCCTTGAAAAAACCAGGGAATATCGCGGCAAATACCACGTCCTAGGGGGCTTGATTTCCCCCATGGATGGCATTGGCCCTGAGCAGCTCAACATTGGCCCCCTGGTGCATCGGGTTAACAAAGATAAGACCCAAGAGGTGATTTTGGCCATTAGCCCCAGCATCGAAGGGGACACCACCACCCTCTATGTGGGGCAATTGCTCAAGCCTTTCACTAAGGTCACCCGGATCGCCTTTGGGCTACCCATGGGCGGGGATTTAGAATACGCCGATGAAGTCACCCTGGCTCGGGCCTTAGAAGGTCGCCGGGAGCTGGAGTAATTAGCGTAGTTTTTGCTTAATGAAGGCCAAAATTTTGGCGGTTTGTCCCTTAAGCTGAACGACCTCGGCCTCTAACTTGGCAACCTTTTGCTGTAGCGCAGCGATTTCGCCAGTATCCGCTGTCGCCGGGGCACTACTGGTTGCCGTCGCTGCCGCCATGGGTCGAGGCTTGCGAGCCTTGACCATGGCGGCCTTGATGGCTTCGATGAGCTCTTTTTGCTCAAAGGGTTTTTGAATGAATTCAAAAAACTCGAAGGGCTCTGAGATCTTTTCGGTGACCTCTTCCTTGCGCCCCGACATCAGCACTAGGGGAATACTCTGATAATCGGTACTGGCCTGAACTGCTTGAAAGACTTCCCAACCGCTCATGCGAGGCAATAAAAAATCTAGCATGATCAAGTTAGGGCGCTGGGAACGGATCGCATCCATACCCTCTACCCCATCCTTGGCTTCAATCACTTCAAAGTTGCCCTGGGGAAGCATATCTCGCACCCGCATCCGAATAACACGGCTGTCGTCGATAACCAGGATTTTGTGTGATGCCACAGTGAACTCCTACGGTGATAGCGATGGAAGGGAATACCCTTCGGCAAGGATGCCCAAGGTCTGATTGTGATGCACAGCAATTAACAGAATGACTGAGATGCCCCACCCATAGAGTAACCGCTGTAAGGCAAATGGTACCTGAGTTTCATCCCAGTGCAATAGTTCTGTCCAGGAATTTTGGTAAGAATTCCACAAAGATTGGCGTTGGCCCTGGATCGATCTTGCCGAGAGTTTAACCCCGTTATCGAATGAGGTTAAAGTCCTTAATCCCGTTGAATTTGGTGGCGCGGGCCTGACGGCGGGTAAACTCGCTCACGGTGGGGTTGCCAGTCACCGTAATCACCCCGCTGGCTTGCTGCCACAGGTCACGGGGGGCCAAGGCAATGGTATATTCCCGTTCTCCGGTTTTATGGACGTGGTACCAAGTGGTCTCCTGGCATTGGTCACACCAAAAGCACTCTAACCATTCCCCATCAAGGGACACGGTAGTGGCCGTGGCAAAGAGCAACAGGGCGGTGCGGCGACCGACCCCCCGCTCCCTCAACTGCTGGGCTGATTCAGCATAGAGCCGATGTTTTTTGCTGACGCTATCGATGTGACAGCCATGTTCGGGGCAATAGATGGCTCGTCGTTTCGAGCGTTTGCGATTGCGATCGCATCGTCGCTTACGCTCCATAGGTTTTCTACCAGGGATAGATGGCCAATAGATGATATATTGCCGGATTCGTTAAGCCAGGTAATGTTAAATCGCTAGGTCAGGCTGATGGTTTAAAAACGGTCTTTCGCGGTGGGGGAATTGTATTGTTCTCCCTTCGGACCGACGCATGGGTATCGATTAGTAATCGATTTTAGCCCAATGGGTCACGATAGCCTACTGGGGCCGCCGTTCTGTTCCATGGGCGCACCGGTGTAGGCCAGAGGCTATTTTTGACTTGCTGCCCTACGACCGATGATAGATTTGCTCTAGCCAATCCCGTTGCTCTTCGCTGGGGGGCAGATAAGCATAGAACCGAGCTTTGGCACGGTATTGGTGTCGCGATGCAGGGTCTGGGGCTTGGGGTAGGCCGTGCGATCGATGCACCATAAAATTTGCCAGGGTTTTACAGTGATTTCGCAGTGACTGCCACAGCATTCCCCATTGACCGAAAACAGCCTGAACTGGCGTGACATTGGATGGCTTCTGCATGGTAATCGTCAGACGTCAAAAAGTATATTTAGCTACATTTTAGCGAGTTGCGTTTAATCCTGCTGCCAGGGCGATCTGAGGTGTCCTAAGTAAAGGGGGCAGGGCGCTACATACGGCACTCGTTGGCCCAGGGATTGCTATGGGTACACCTGTTTTTGAGTGCGCTCTAATCGGCTGCATGCTGACTCAAGCCTCAGTCTTTTTTGACCCCATTATTGGTGGGTTGGAAGCTCTGAATTTCTTGCACGACCCGTGCTTTACTGGCCAACAAGTGAAATCGCACGGCTTCGGTAGCCGTGGCCACGTCTTGCTGGGCGATCGCCGCGTAGATTTGGCGGTGTTCGAGGCGAATATCGAGGACCGATGGGTTATGTTGCAGGGTCTGGATGCGGAGCAGCGCCATCGCATCAAAGAGTTGATCGAGCAAAGACACCAACCGTCGATTGCCGGAGCTTTCGGCGATCAGGTGATGAAACTGGTAGTCCAGATCTAACAATTGCAAAAGGGTTTTGATGGGGGAAGCTTGGGAATCGCGGGCCTCCGCTTGAATCACGTAGTCTTCTAGTGTCGTGAGTTGGGCAACGGTGGCATGCTCACAGGCCCCCGCCACCGATAATTGCTCTAGGGCGAGGCGACAGTCATACAGCTCAGCTGCATCGGTAGCGGAGATGGTGATCACCCGTAGCCCGCCATTGGTATCAGCGGTGATCAATCCTTCTTTTTGCAGTTGGCGTAGGGCTTCTCGCAGGGGGGTACGGCTGACATTTAGCCATTCAGTCAGCTGTGTCTCAATCAGGCGGCTACCTGACACCAACTCTCCGGTCAAAATGCCCGTGCGCAAGGCGCTATAGACCTGTTCGTACAGGGATTTGCGACGCTGAATCGGGGGGCGAGAAGATAAGGCCACGGATAAGTAAGTTGGGAACTGATTTTTGTGTACCGTATACACAATATTTCCATTGTATCTGGGGCGACGACAGGTTCCTATCCTGCCCAGATAGACTGCCTGCCTGAACCCTATGGCTATCGACAGGCACCCATTGAGCATCCTCAGGTGAGGGTTGGTGAGCCTCGCACAATCCCCTGGGCGATCGCCCTACTCACTCTGGTCATGGCCCCCGCAGGCAGTTGGGCGGCAAATTATCCAACTAGGCGATCAGTCCGCTTGTCAACCTGCCCGATGCCGAGGGTTGGGTGCAGCGCAAAGCCAAGTCCCGTTGAAAATCATGGGCAAGCAAGCAGACCTAGCCTCCTGGCAAGATCTCCAGGAGCAGTATCCCCAAGTCCCCGTGACCTGTTTAGGCTTGTTTGATACCCCAGGTCTGCGGGCAATCCTCAGGAACCGTCGGACCTTGATTATGATCCCCCGTTGGGTAGAAGCTGTTGGTAATGTAGCGATTGAGGCTTTGGCCGGGGCCTCAGTGATTGCTTACCATTGTGGCGACCCGATTGAAATTGTTCACCATGGGAAAATTGGCGGGTGGAGTCAGATTGGGTGGCGGGTTTGGTTGAGGTGATTCGGTGGATTGATCAGCTCGATCACCGGGCTTGCTGCCAACAGACAGAGCAAGACTTTTTGCTCTCAGCGCTAGGGAAACGATTTGAGCAGTGGTTTGACACGATTTTGCAGGGGAGCTGCTAAGGGAATGAGTCATTAAGATGGCAGAACCTTACAAATTGGTCTTTGTGGTGGATGACAGCCCCACCAACCTCCAAATCTTGCTGGAAGTGCTTGACCAACAGGGCTGGTATGTGGCGATCGCCAAAAGTGGTGAAGAAGCCCTGAAAAAACTGCAAAAACTTCGACCTGATCTGATTTTGCTGGATGTGATCATGCCTGGTATCGATGGGTTTGAAACCTGTCGGCGTTTAAAAGCCTCAGAAATCACGGCCAATATTCCAGTGATTTTCATGACCTCCCTAGACAACCCGACAGACCGGGTTAAAGGGCTCAAGCTGGGTGCCGTAGACTACATTACAAAACCCTTCCAGCAGGAAGAAGTCTTGACCCGGCTGGATACCCATTGGCAGTTGCAGTACCTGAGAACCACCTTGGAGCAAAAGGTGGTCGAGCGCACCGCTACCCTGACCCAAACCCTAGAGGATCTACAAAAATCCCAATTGCAGCTGATTCAACGGGAAAAAATGGCCGCATTAGGGGAGCTGGTGGCCGGGATTGCCCACGAAATCAAAAATCCCGTCACGTTTATTGCTGGCAACCTCGGTCATGCGGACAGGTATGTGGCTGGGCTATTGGGGTTGATCACCCTTTACCAGCAAGACTTTCCCGAGGGCACCCCGCGCATCCAGGCAGCGCTAGACGCCCTAGATCTAGATTTTGTCAAAAGCGATTTCCCAAAGTTGCTGGCATCCCTCAACCTCGGCACCGACCGGCTGCAAGCGATTGTACGGTCCCTGCGCCTGTTTTCCCGTGCCCGTGAGACCCAAATGTTGGCGGCGGACATTCATGACGGCATCGATAGCACTTTGACCATGCTGCAAAGCCGGTTACGGGCTCAACCCAACCGCGTCAAAATTCAAGTCCATAAAAACTACGCCACTCTCCCCCTGGTGACCTGCTATATCAGTGAGTTAAATCAGGTGTTTATGAATCTATTGGCTAATGCCATTGATGCCCTAGAGGAGGCCATCCCTGTATGGGAAGAACAGTACTTTGAGCTGGAGGAGTTGGGCACCGAGAACCCGATGCTGGTGCCGACCATTCAGATTCGGACGGAAATGGTGGGTACAAAGTGGGTCAGAATTGCGATCGCCGATAACGGCCCTGGCATCCCAGAAAAGGTTCGCCTCCAGCTCTTCAAAACGTTTTTTACTACCAAACCACCGGGGAAAGGGACAGGGCTGGGGTTAGCCATTAGCTATCAAACGATTGTGGAAAAACACCACGGCACCCTGATCTGCCACTCCCAGATCGGTGAGGGCACAGAATTTGTGATTGAGCTGCCCATTCTCAACCCAGTGGCTGTACCTAAACCATCACAAAAGTGAGTCTCGCTGGGTACGCCCAACGGCTCAAAAGCTTAAATCCCCGAGAGGTGCG
>CAYGVA010000156.1:0-9736 GCA_964353225.1 uncultured Leptolyngbya sp. | reverse complement strand
CGACCTTATCAACGAGTTCACCTTTATTCATATCGCTCAGTCTCCTTTGGAGGAATGGAAAAATAGGGCCTGAATGACCAAGATGGATTTTGAGTCTAAAACCACTATCCCTCTTAACCGCTGAAACCCTTGTAATCTCAAAATTTCACTGACCTATTCTAAGGGCAACTTTCCCAATATGGATCGTCAAAAGCTTTAATTTATATAGATTGTGGGCGTTTTAGTATCTCAGCAAAAGCAAGTCATCCCCTCATATACACTGCTGAAGCACCAAAAAACGACTCAAAGCCTTTTAGATCAAGACTTTGAGTCGTTTTTGCTAAGTGTCAAGCTATTGTTGGCTAAAACACATCACCTACTTCCAGCACTACTGAGGGTTATCTGAGCGGTTGATAATCTCTTGGATTTCTTCACTGGGTGTGTAGCTATAGCCCCACACCGACTGATCAGAATCATCTAGGATCTGTGGCGTCACCAGAATGATGACTTCGCTACGCTCATTAGTATCCGTTTGGCTACGGAAAAGCGCTCCAAGAATGGGTAAATCCCCTAGAATCGGCACCTTACTTGTCGTCGTCCGCTCACTTTCTCGAATAATTCCAGATAAGAGCAGGGTTTGACCATCACGGACGCGTACTAACCCTGAAGAAAGTTGCCGGTCTGACAAGAGGGTAAAGAGGGGGCTATTTGCATTGCCTGGGTTGATCGCAAACGTATCAACGGGTGCCGTAATACTTGGGGCAACCGAGAGAGAGACAAAGCCGTTATCGTCAATCCGATCGACATCTATCTGTAAAAGCAATCCTGCTGGCTCGATGGTAAAGGTTCGGGTTGTAATCGCATTACCGTTCGCCAGAACTTCAAGCTCTTCCTGAATTTCAGTCACCACGTCCTCAGTGAGGGCGACGGTAGCGGTTTGACCTTCCTGGACAATCAAGGTTGGATCGGTCAGGATCTTGGCATTTCCATTGGCAATCTCTGCATTAATCGTGAGCGAAAGCTGGCCAATGTTACCCCCGACCGCTCCTGAATTAACCGTAAGACCCGTATCAGGAGTAGTAATGAAATCGGTACCGCCGATAGCGAACGCAAAACTCGTACCAAAGGTATCCGTTGAATTCAGATCAATGTCGATGACTCTAACATTGATGGCGACCTGTCGTCGCCGTAGGTCTAGGCGTACCAATTGCTCACTCGCCAAGTCAATCAGATGGGGTGGGCCGACCAAGGTAACTGAGTTGGTGCGCTCCTCACCAACGACCTGTAACCCACGGAAGATCGGATTAATATCTTCGTAATTTACCCGCTGCACCTCAACCCGCTGCTCAGTAGTGGTTTGAGTTTGAGTGATTGAGTCAGCGCCATCGGCGACTGCCACGGCATTGACGCTAGTAATCAGGCGCTCTCGGCTAATGGCACTTTCTGCCCCCAATGCCACCAAAAAGTTGACCGCTTCTCCCACATCGGCTTGATTCAACCGTAAGCTCCGGACCGATAGATCTTGAGCAGAAGCCGGCAAATCTGGCCCTACGTAAATGGTTCGACCGACCCGGTTAGCATCGAGACCCGTAATCCGCAACACGCTATTAAACGTATCTTGAACCGACTCGTTCTGGATATCTAGGGTGACCGGTGGCCCTTCCCCAGTTCCCTCAGGATCCACAAACACGACGTTGAGTCCTGCCGCCCGAGCCAACAGCGTTAGCACCTCCCGAGAAGGGGCGTTCCTGAGAACTAAACGCGGCACGCGCTCAGCCGTACCTAAATCAATTGATCCAAAGCGAGGTTGTGATTCAGCAACGGCCAAATCTCCTACCGGAGGGGCTACCGCCCGGGGCAAAAAGGGTGGCGCAACTTGTATCGGTTGTGCAGTCTGAATCGGGACCCCGTCAATGGTGACTTCAGGGCTGGGCACCAGCACATCTGGTTGATCGGTATTTTGTACCGGCCCACTATCAACAGGTTCAGGTTGATCGGGGGTTTGAGCGATTTGCTCAGGTTCTCCGGGTACTGTCTCTAATTGAGAAGGTAGAGGTGTACTGGCCTGGGATGCACCGCTATTCGTATTGACATCAATAACAATGCCACCGCTATCAGCTTCAGCAATTGTGCCCGCTGGGATCTGACGACCACTACTATTGACGGTTAGGCGAACACTATTGGCATCCAAGGGCACCAGCGCAATGGAGTCAATGCCGGGAGCAGGGCTTTGCTGATAAAACTGTCCCCCCTCGGATAGGCGCAGTTGAGTGCGGACAATGTCTGCCCGCAGGCTATTGCCTTGATTAATCGCAAAAACCTGGGGAGCGTCCCCTGCCTCGGTGTTCAGTGTGATCCTGACACCATTACCGGTGGGGATAACTTGCACCCCAGTAATGGTTGTAGCAGCGGCGTGAGCTGGCTGAGTCGCCAAGGCCACTAAGGCTCCACCCACTAGCCAACTTTGAAATCCCAAAAGACGTTTCACAGCTCACTCCTTCATCACAAACAATTTTTGACGGCCTATCCCTCGATCTCGACATCAGCCTTGAGACAGGCTTGCAGAGGGCTAACCTCCTTCTGGAGGTGCATCTTCTACAGCTTCTCCCTCTTCGCCCTCAACAGGTTCCGGCAGCGGCAGCTCAGGAATCTGGGTTGGATCTCCAACCGGCACCAAGACTTCTAGGGTGAAGGTTGTATTTAACGGCCTAACAATACCCAGTTGCTTAAACAACTCTTCGTACTGTTGAGCGTTACTGGTGTAGGGAGCCCAAGTTTGGTTAACCTCCCGGATAATCACTAGGGGCTCTAAACGCTCAATATTACGTAAAATCGATTGGGCTGGACCAAAACGGGCAGTGAAGCCAACGTTTACAATTTGGCGCTCAAGCTTACCATTGAGCTCTGGCCCATAGGTTCCATCGGGAACCAAACCAGAAGACCCTAGGGGATTAAATTGATCAAGCTCCGCAGTTCCAAGCTCCTTTAGCAAGGACTCTGCATCACCATCCTCAGCCCCAGCATTCCTGAGATTTGCCGCGAAAGTAGCCAGGTCTCCCGCCGCAAGAGCATCATCAATACCAGCATTACTAGCCTTAATCTGTTGATTGATGTCTAAAAGCAGCGTGTCTAAACTATTGGCATTTCCTAAAAGACTGTAAATCCCTACCCGCTGCTGAATCGCTTCGTCTAGCTCCGCCTGAATCTTTTCTACATTCTCGATACTGGCTTGCTTAAGCGCTAGCTCATCAGTTTTGGCAACAATTCTCAGCTCAGCGTCTTGTTTGCCTTGAGCGACGGGTTGTACCAGACGTTGGTACAAGAAAAAGGCCCCCACTAAGCAGAGCAATGCGATCGCAATCCCCTGGACTTTAGGGGTAAATTCGATGCCAAATGCAACCGGATAGCTCGGTTCTAGCTCGAGGTCCTGATCGCCTTCTAGAGGCGCAAAATCTTCGCTAAAAGTCATGGTGCGTCTATCACTCCTGAGTCGCGTAAGGCTCGAATACGGGTAGCCAAACCAATCGCTCCCTGACGATCCAGGGTTTCTAATAATTGAGCAGCTGGAATATCCGTAAAGTTTGCCTGAATGGTGTAATCCACTAACGAATAAAATTTTGCATCCGCTGGTGTATTGGGACAACGGCCATCTACTTCAGGATCCTGTATTGCATCTTGCCGGGCAGAGTTATTGATTAAGACGGTGTCACTGTCTAGTAGTGGCGACCTTTGCAGCACCAATACAAAATCGTTAACATCGTCAAAATCACAAGCGGTACCTACGATTTCAATACCACCGGCAGTCGGCACTTGGGCTTCAGGGTTATCAGGGGACGTTACCCCAGCGGTTTGCCGCACTGTACCCAACTGAATCCCATTGGGAGTCCGTTGCCGCAGCTCTTGCAAGACAGCACTCCAAGGGCGGATTTGATTAAAGACATTGGCAAAAGCCTGATTCTCGGCATCAACCAAACCAATTTGTTGTTGAATCTTGTCAATTTCTGCAATCTGCCCCTCAAGAGACGATATTTCTGAATCCAGATCCCGCTCTTTTGCTTCCAGGGTTTTAATTTGCTGCTGCAATAGCAACCAATATCCGCCGACCACCGCCAAGACCGCGACCCCAGCAAACAAGCCAATGTATAAAGGTCGCTGATCGCCAGTAGGAGCCGTAGAACCTACCTTTGAAGCTTGCTCAACGGGACGAATTTCACGATCTTTGAGAAAGTTGATGTCGAGACCGTACATCGCTTATGCCTCCCGTAGCCCAAGGCCAATAACCGTCGCCAAACCAGGTCGATGTTCCATCGGCACCTCCTCAGCCACCTCTAGGGACAATGCTGAAATTGGGTCAATTTGACTAGCGGGCAAACTCAAACGTTGGGCAAAAAATTCATCCAACTGACCAATAGAGCCCCCTGGTCCAGCCAGCAACAGTTGCGCAACCTCCATGTCTTCCCCTTGATTAAGGTAAAAGTCAATGGATCGGCGCAGCTCATCGGCCAGCTCCCCCAGCACCCTTAGCATCGCTGCGGTCCCCGGATTCCCACCCCCTGGGGTCCCCGTAATGGGTTGAGGCGAACCCACCGTATCCATAGGCGTTGTGGGGACAGTCATGCCCTGCAATAGATCTGTATTGCGGGAAGGGGGCAAATTCATGGCGCGGCTCAATGCACTTTGAATTTGGAAGGTGCCAATCGGTACCGTACGGGAAAAATGAGGAATTCCATCGACAACGATAGAAATTTCAGTGCTTTCAAAACCAATATCAACAATGGCCGCCGCCTCTTGTGGCGTAAACTGGCGCAACTGTTCACGAATGGTTCGAATCAGAGCGAAGCTCGTGGTCTCTAAAACATTCAGGTTGAGTCCCGCCTGCTGAAAAGTCTCAATATAGTTATCCGTAATCTCTTTGCGGACGGCCACTAGCAGGACCTGCACCTTCTCAATGCCATCCTCATCCACAAAGAAGCCTAATTTCTGATAGTCAACATCGGCTTCATCGCGTGGAAAAGGCAAATATAGGCTAGCTTCTTGGTCTAAAACCATGGAGCGGAGTTCGGCTTCGTCCAACTCAGAAGGCACTGGAATTACGCGGGTAATCGCCCGACCTGGAATACCGGTGGTGGCGTATTTCACCTTCAATCGACTCTCTGCCATGACGGACTGAATCGCCTCAGCCATGACAGGCGCGTCCAAAATTTGACCTTCTTGAAACGCCCCTTCTGGCAGATCAATCGATGCCAGCGTCTCTAGCTTGAGCTTTTGACCCTGTTTACGAATGTGCGCTACGTTGATGCGCTCTGACGTAAGCTCGACGCCTACACCACGCTGCTTGGATGAAAATAGAGACTTAAATAAGTTCACTGCTGTCTCCGTTTAGGCCCACACTAATAGCAAGTCGCTAGAGAAATAATGCATCGAGGTCGCCATAAATGCGAGATTAAAAAATTGTGCTGATGAATGGTACACAATTTAATTCAGAATTGCCATAGCAGCAGATTGAATCCAAAAATTTCTGCAAAGACAGACCTCTGCCAAATACTGTCAGTGAAATGCTGACCCAATTCCGATGGTCTAGCTCAGCCAACCTGAGGTCCAGTCAGATCTGTTTTCAATACCAAAAAACTATGTCGCAGCGTTTCATTTTTGCGATGCGTTTTCCTCAATCGATGCAGCCCAATTTTGCTATTCCCTAAGTCAATACACCTTGATGTGCCATCGCACCCATTAAGTCGTCTTTCCGATTTGATTTAAATGCACCCCAGCCTCCGTCACCCCGAATCTACCCAAAGGTCATTCTTGTGGCAGAATTTTAGCGAGATTCACCTGAGATATTACACACAATTTCAGAAAGTGAACCGATTTCTTGAAAAAAACACGCTGTTTTTTAGTGAATGGGATAATTGAGATGCCCGTATCTGCCCCTGAGCCGCCATCTGTTTCGCCGTCAAGCCCTTGGGGCGCACCAGGTTCAGCCTCATCACAACGGCTCCTCTTGTTGGGTTCTGGCGAACTAGGCCGCGAAGTGGCCCTGGAGGCCATGCGACTGGGGATCGAAGTGATTGCAGTGGATGCCTATGCCAATGCGCCCGCCATGCAAATGGCCCACCGCAGCCACGTCATCAATATGCAGGATGGCTTGCAAATCCGAACGTTGGTGGAAGCTGAGCAACCCAGTTGGATCGTGCCTGAAGTGGAGGCGATCGCCACCCATGCCCTCATTGAATTAGAGCAAGACGGTTGGAACGTGATTCCCACCGCCCGCGCCACCCGCTTAACCATGGATCGCGAGGGCATCCGCCGACTGGCAGCAGAGGAACTCGATCTGCGCACCTCACCCTACCGATTTGCCGAAACTGAGGCGGAGTATCACCAGGCCGTCACCGAAATCGGGTTACCTTGTGTCGTGAAGCCAGTTATGAGTTCCTCGGGCAAGGGTCAGAGCATCGTACACACCCAGACTGACATTGGCGAGGCTTGGGCCTATGCATTGCAGGGGGCGCGTGGCAAAACCCAACGGGTGATTGTGGAAGGCTTTGTGCCCTTTGAGACAGAAATCACCCTGCTGACCGTCCGAGCCGATGGGGGCACCTATTTTTGTCCCCCCATCGGGCACCGCCAGGAAGGCGGAGATTATCGCGAGTCTTGGCAGCCCTGCCCCCTGCATCCCGACACCTGGGCTGAATGCCAGCATATGGCCCAAATGATTACCGATGCCCTTGGGGGATGGGGGCTGTTTGGGGTGGAACTGTTCATTGCTGGGGATATCGGCCAGCCCCAGACGGTTTACTTCAGTGAGGTCAGCCCTCGCCCCCATGACACAGGAATGGTGACGATGGTGAGCCAAAACATGTCTGAGTTTGAACTCCACGTTCGAGCCATTACGGGCTTACCCCTTGGGGAAATTAAGCTGCTTCAACCAGGGGCTTCCGCTGTGGTTTTGGCCCCTGGGGATAGCGCCGAACCTAAGTTCATCGGTATGGCCAATGCCCTAGCCGTTCCCACCAGTAAGTTACGACTCTTTGGTAAGCCCGAGTGTCATCTCAATCGACGCATGGGGGTGGCTTTAGCCTTAGGGGACACCATTGAGCAAGCCCGAGACAGGGCAATAACCTGTGCCAGCCAGGTACAGGTTTTGCTCTAGGCTGAAGTTGTAATGGCCTCACCTTTGACATCTGCAAACCGAATCCATTTCTGCTGACCACCTAAATATGATGCAACTTCCCCGCGTTTGGAAACGATTTGGCCTAATGGTCTTACTCGGCCTGCTGCTGAGCTGGCTGGTGAGTTGCAGTCCCCCAGCCCAGCAGGCCGGTGAATCAGAGGGCACCACCGAGGTGGAGTTTTGGACCATGCAGCTCCAGCCCACCTTTACGGACTACTTCAATGACTTGATTGCTGACTTTGAAGCCGAGAATCCTGATATCACCGTGCGGTGGGTGGATGTGCCTTGGGCAGATATGCAGAGCAAAATTTTGACGGCGGTGTCAGCGGGTACGGCCCCAGACGTCGTGAATCTCAACCCTGACTTTGCCTCCCAATTGGCCAGCAAGAATGCTTGGTTAGCCTTGGACGATCGCATTGATGCGCCCACCCAGAGCCAGTACTTGCCCAAAATTTGGGGGGCCAGCACCCTCAACGATCAAAGCTTTGGGTTGCCTTGGTACCTGACCACACGAGTCACCCTCTATAACCAGGACCTCTTCCAATCCGCCGGGATTACGACCCCTCCAACCACCTATCAAGAACTGGCTGAGGTCGCACAACAGATGAAAGAGAAGACAGGCAAGTACGCCTTCTTTATTTCCTTCGTGCCAGAAGATGCTGCTGATGTGCTTCAGTCCTTTGTGCAAATGGGGGTGGAGCTGGTGGATGATGCCGGACAGGCCGCCTTTAATACCCCAGACGGTAAAGCGGTTTTTCAATACTGGACAGATCTTTATCAGCAAGAGCTTCTGCCCCAAGAGGTGCTGACCCAGGGACACCGTCGAGCAGTCGAACTCTACCAATCTGGAGAAACGGCAATCTTGACCGCAGGGGCAGAATTTCTTGGCACGATTGAAACCAATGCTCCGGATATTGCGGCAGCTACAGCCAGCGCTGCCCAAATTAGCGGAACAACAGGCAAGAAAAATGTAGCCGTCATGAATTTAGTCATTCCCCAGGCGACCGATAGCCCCGATGCCGCTTTAAGGTTTGCTCTCTATGTCACCAACGATGCCAATCAGTTGTCGTTTGCCAAGGCGGCGAATGTACTGCCTTCAACGGTGGCTGCCCTAGAGGACAGTTATTTTACGGATCCCCCAGCCGATGCCTCACCCGTTTCGCTCGCTCGCTCCGTCAGCGCGAATCAGATGACGGATGCTGAAGTGCTGATTCCGGCCATGGAGGATGTCAAGTCTTTGCAAAAAATCATTTACGAAAACCTCCAGGCAGCCATGCTGGGGCAGAAAACCGTGGATGAGGCGATCGCCGACGCAGAAGCCGCCTGGAACAACCGGTAGAGGCCGGAACCCACCCCATTGCCCCTCCCTGGAGGGGATTAAGTTTTTGGGCGGCGTCATTTAAGGCTTGAGGCTTGCCGGGAGTCTCGTAGCGTGGGAATACTGAAAGGCAACATTTCGCAGGTTGGGATTCTAGGGTATGGCCCGATTGTCGGCAGAGTTAGAAACGTTCTTCTTTCAAGATTTAGAAATGGCCCAAACGGTCACCTTGAAGGACATCCTCACCTTGGCGGGGGAACGCACCTTCGGGTTTTTGTTTGTGCTGCTGGCGTTACCCTCAGCCTTACCGGTACCGGCCCCTGGGTATTCCATCCCGTTTGGGGTGGTGATGCTGATTTTGGCGGGGCAACTGATCATTGGCCGCAAGCGACCTTGGCTCCCCAAAGGGTGGCAGGCGAAGGGTTTTGACATCAACACCGTGCGTAAGTTTGTGAAGGCGGGGGCACCCTGGCTGCGGCGCATCGAGATTTTGTCGCGACCGCGTTTGACTTATGTTTGTGTCAGTCCGGCGGGCCGAGTGGTGATTGGAGTGGCGATCGCCCTAATGTCCATCTCCATGCTGATTCCGATTCCGGGGACGAATACGCTACCGGCGATCGGTATTTTTATTACCGGGTTTGGCTTGCTGGATGATGACGGCTTAATTAGCCTAGCCGGTTTGGTCGTTTGCATCATGGGCGCAGCCCTCTCAGGCCTCATCCTCTTTGGTGGCTACGAAGGGGCTAAAGCGCTGATTGAAGTCCTTAAAAACCGAGTGTTATCACCATAAATACAAGGATCTTCAAGTATCTCTAAGACTTAACCCAATCTTCGAAATCGTCTAATAGCATGGAGAAGTCAGGCCCTTCCCCCACTTGAGAGGACCTCTCCATGGACAGAACTCTGTTTTGCCTATTAGCTCTGAGCGTGGTGCTCATTATGGGTTTTGCACCCCATGCTACCGTCACTCTGGTGGTGGTACTTACGCTGTCTGCCATCGCAACGCGGATCGCCTGGGCGACGCTACAGTCCCTGGGCCAATCTAAACACCATCAGCGTGTGCTCGACTAACCCCACTCAAAAATAGCGGCTCCCCAGGTGAGCCCAGCCCCGAAGCCAGCAGACGCCACGATATCGCCAGGCTGAATGCGGTGATCTCGTACCGCTTCGTCTAGGGCGAGAGGAATTGAGGCGGCTGAGGTATTGCCGTAGCGGGCCATATTACTCACCACTCGTTCTGAGGGCACCTTCAGGCGATCGGCCACCGCGTC
>CAYGVA010000155.1:0-9832 GCA_964353225.1 uncultured Leptolyngbya sp. | reverse complement strand
AGCCGAAGACCCCGGTGGGTTTACCCGTTGTTTCACCGGGTTTACTGAGTACACCATGGCTGGTGGTGACCACCAGCGCTTTTTTGCCCTGTAAGTCGTATTTTTGTCCCGCGTCATAGTCGGGATGTAAGCCCATTGCTTTCAGAATCTTTGGTAACAGAATGGCCATGGGTATGGCAGCGACAATCAGCCCGACTGCAATCGTGCCAAAGATGATGAGTAATGTATCGGTGAAATGGGCACCTAGTGTAGATAGTTTTATGGAGGGAGCGGAAGCAATCGATCCCTTGTTAACAGTGAATGACATCAAACTTGCTACAGGTTGACCCTGTTTCATCACATCTATACCGTCGCGATCGCGCTCCCAAGCAAACTGAGCACTGCGGTTCTTTTCAATCTGAGCCTCAATCAAATCCAGGCTAAATAAATGACTATCGGCATCAGCGTAGGAACCAGGAGCCGCATCAGAAAGTGCTCCAACGGTTAACACCTCCGTTGCTGCGACTTGTTTGGTCACTGCTCTTGCCAGTGCCCTAGACGGTGCAGCTAAAACCAGAAGCAAACCACAAACAGATACAGCAACTGTTGAACGCAAGTTGAATCGCATATTTTGAATGGTTGCAGGACTTGACTTCTAACCTTAGGCAGCAAGCCCGCTTCGCACATCGTCCTACCCCAACTAAATCACTGCATTAAGGGTCCTATTTTTGTAGGAGAGTACTAGGACCGCTGGCAGGTATATGGCCCCTTAATTAGGACCTTTGAACCTGACGAAAACAGGGGTCTGCCACTAAGGTGTTACAAAGTTTTATTACTCAGTGTTCCGCCAAAACGAAGAGCCATTGTCGAGAGAAATCGCATTGCTCAATTTACGAATGTCAAGACTTCCAATCCACCGAGGGCGACTAAATCATGCAAAAAATATCGCTGTATTCCATCAAGATGTTGCCTTGGCTAGCGGCCTCGGTGTGCGTGGTCTGGCAAGCGTCAGCCTCGTTATTTTTACCGCCCCAGGCCATCGCCTCAGCACCCCAGCTAGTGGCCCAGTCGGCAACCGAACTGACCGCTGAGCCTGCCATTGCCACCGGTCAACCCGACAGCGCTGACGAATGGGTAATTGACGATCTGACCAGCGATCAGTCGGCCCAGATCGAGCTGATTTTTGAGGAATACCAGCCTCAAATTGAAGCGGCCATTGTCACCTACGAAGAAGCGGCGGCAGACCTGATAGACCTGTTGCAGCCCAATGCTCCAACAGAGGATCTACTTGCTGCTTACGAGACCTTGCTAGATGCTGAACGGACCGCCGAAGACTTGATCTTTGAGCGCACCCTAATGGTGCGGGAGGTGCTCACCCTCGATCAGCGTCAGGCGATCAGCGCCTATCTGCGTAACAGGCTGAGGCTTTAGGTTACGGTCTGGGGTGCTGTCCTGCGGGAATAGTCTCAGGATTTCAGTCATTTTAGAGGCTTTAGCTATGAACAGTGAAGGGCTATTACCGAGAGCAGCCGTGTTGCCCAATTTACGAATGTCAGCTCCAATCCAGCAAATGACTATCGTCATATTGCTACTCAGCTCAATTATGCAGCTTGGCTGTCAACACATACTTCCCGCAGCACCTCTAACCAGCACAGAACAGAGTGACACGACTGCCAATTCGGACTTGCTGCGAGAGTTAAATGGGCATTCTGCTGAGTTACTCTCTGCTTTTTTCGGCCTCGATAACGGATTGCCCCAGCGATCCAATGGGATCTGTCCAGGTGCAGGCGGGGCTGACGGGATGCCGGTTATCTTTTCCCACGAACTTGATGTTGATACGTTACAGCCCGGTGACTTTCGCGTGACGACGGCCAGCGGCAATGTGGGTCAATTAGTCTGTGTGACCATGCTGCCTGCCATTGACCCTGGTGAACTGCGAACTGTGCTGCTGGTGGGGGAGTATGGTTCTGCTCAAACTGACCCACCCGTCACCGTTGAGATCGTCGGCAACGTCCATTCAATCGACAACACAGTCAACTTTAAGGGAGCCGTGACTGAGGTAACACCATTGGACCCAGGGCCGACGCTGATCCTCGCTGAGACGTTACCCAAAACGGCGTGGCGTTTGGGGCGTGAATCTGATGGCAGCGTCGGTTCTAGCACCGGATGTCCCACCGAGGGGGTTCAACAAATTGTGCGCGTGGTCTGGGCGGGTGGTGTGACGACCGTCAACAATGAGGAACCAGGAGACTTGGAGCGCAATGCCTATCGCGTTACGGTGAAAAACGCCGATGGTTCAACGGCTGATGTGACTCCGTTTGCCCTAGGAGACTTGGCAGATAACGACAATAACCATGAGCTTTGCCTAGACACGACTGATACACCCGTCTCCGTTTCATTTTCCGCAGGCTATCTCACCGATCCAAACAACGACTTAAATCCAGCCACAACTGTTGAAGTCATCCAGCGCTGACCCAAGCAAGAAATGAAGTGAACCCTGTTGAATTCCAGCGTTTAGACATATGGCTGTCCGACGGAAAATTGCTCACCATTAAACTCAACAGATGTCAACCATGCATTTTAGATCGGTTTTCTTTCCGGCCATATCTCAACTATTTCATGCAGCGATCATCAGCATCTTGTCTGGGGTGATTTCGACGTTACCTGTTCGAGCAGCAGATGAAATTTACTTTGATTTTGGTCCATTTAGCCGTTCCCTTTCCGCAGGATCCTTAGAAGCATTTGCAGAAGAGGGCGCGATAGATGCTGACCTTGCCCCATATTTGAGACGTGTACCCCCCGACAAACAGCAGAGCCTTCGACGCCTATTGGGCACACCCCTCTCTTCCCTTAGTCCAGATATCCCTGATAACTTACTAGATCCTTTTGTCATTTCCCAATGGCTATATTCTCCTATGGGAGAAACTGTTTTGACAGCTCTAGGACAATTAATCCAAACCGAAGGGCGTCAAAATGGACGGCAGGCCATTCGTGCAGCTTTGATTTTGGCAGCGGCTGATCCAGAAGGTCTTTCTATCTTGAACATCATCCGCTTTTACCCCACAGATGCAGTGCGGCTAGATATGCAAGCAATCTTGGCGTTATACAGAGAGCGCAACATCAACTTTAATACGACCCAGCAATTGATTACGTTTGCCCGTCAAGCATCCACAGCAGCAGCAGCCACTGATCCTATCCTGGACTACAGCACCCTGCCCGTTTTGGCTGAAGAGGGACAGTTTGGCGTGAGACAACAAACACTATTGTTGCAGGATGATCAACGCGATCGGACGTATCCCGTCGATATTTACTTACCTGATAATTTCAATGCCGTTTCGGGGCCGATTCCCGTCATGGTTTTCTCCCACGGGTATGGTGATACACAAACTAAGCCGGAGTTTGTGGCTGCCGCTCGAAGGCTGGCTGCAAGCGGTTTTTTTGTGGCGTTGCCAGAGCATATCGGTAGTAATCGAGACTATCAAAAGGATTTAGCTTTGGGCCTAAATGACGAATCCTTTGATGCCATGGAATTCGTTAATCGCCCCTTAGATATCTCTTTCCTGCTTGATTCGTTAGAACAGCTCAATCGCACTGAGTTTCAAGGACGGCTGCAACTAAATCGTGTGGGGCTGCTGGGTCACTCTTTTGGTGGGTATACCGCGCTGGTGGCGTCAGGGGCAACGGTTAATATCGAGCGCTTACAGCGTCAGTGTATGTTTGAGACCGATATTACACCGGAAAAAAATAATATTGGTCTTGCACTACAATGCCGACTGCTGGAACTGATGGAATCACCTGACGTCACCCAACAATTGACGGATGGGAGCTTGGCGGATGAGCGGGTGGGTCTTGTCATCGCCTTGGCTCCTGTCAGCAACTTGTTTGGGGAAGGCGGGATGGCACAGATCCAACATCCCGTCGTCATGATCGGGGGAGCAGCGGATATGGCCGCTCCGGTTGAGCTAGAACAACTGGTTGCCTTCCGGGACTTGACCACCCCTCACAAGTATTTGTACTTGGGCGAAAATGCGTCTCACTCGTCTGCCTTGACAGAACTTGTTTTGGGCGTGACTGATGCGAATAGTGAGCTGCTCGCCACATTCAGTGAGACCCGTGAAGTATTTACGAGTTTGGTTTTAAGTTTAACCATTGCCCATGGGAGAGTTTATCTGCTAGACGATGATTCATATTCTCCATATCTGACAGCGTCCTATGTTGAGGCTGCGAGTAGTGTTACGCCGATCAGCTTTCGCCTATTGCGGTCTGTTCCAGCCGACTTTTGATGTTAGTCTGCCAAGTCATTCTCCGCATTTTAGGGTGTGATGCGGCAGTCATGGGGCAAAAATTCAAACAAACCCCTGCAGCCAGAGATTATTTTAGTCATGCTAGTGGTCGTGAGCCGCTACACGTACTACAGGTGGCAATCATTACTTTTTTCATGGTTGCTCGTGACCTTTGACTCAACCGTTAGCTAGGGGCCTTTGAGTAGGTTGGACGTGTTGAATTTAAAGGGATTACAGCCATGTCTTTACTAGAGCCTTTGCTCCCCAATCGGCTATCGAGTCTACTGGAGTTTACGGACTTAGACGTTCCTCAAGAAGCCCGAATTCCACCAGCGCAAAAAGAAAATATCAAGACGTTGATCACTGACTTGCAGGCAAGCGTCGATCAGACCCCTTCCCAAGAGAGCCTAGAGCAGTGGCGGACTATCACTCAGGACGCTCTGGCCGATGGCAACCTGGATTTGGGGGAGGTGCAAGCGATCGCCGCTGCCACCTACGATGTTTTCGACGGCATAGGGCTGGCCAACGCAGAATTGCGTACGCTGGCCTATGACCTGCAAGACATTGCCGAAGGCTCGAACTTGCCAAGAGAAGACCAGGAACTGCTGGGGACCGACGGCAGTGATCTGCTACTCGGCGGCTTAGGCGCTGATACCCTTATCGGCATGCCCACGGACGGTAAGGGTGAGGTCGATATGTTGGTCGGCGGCGGCGGTTCTGATACCTTCGTGCTGGGAACTGCCGAAACGATTTTCTACCAAGACGGAAATCCATTCACAATGGGGTTGAATGACTACGGCTTAATTGTCGATTTCAACCTGACGCAAGACACCATCCAACTGCACGGCGCAGCGGCAGACTACAGTTTGGGAGCCTTGCCTCAAGATCTACCGCTGGCGGGTACTGCCATTTACCACACGGCTGATGGTGCAATGTTAGAGCTGGTGGGTGTGATTGCCGGGGTTGAGGTCACGAACTTTAACCAGGGGTTCGAGTTCGTTTAAGGCTCAATTGAAGCGTAGCTATGCCAAGGGGCAATAAGCGGCGGTTCACAGCTTGAAATGAGGCAAATTCCTTACCTGATGGAGCTATTTGGGCCATCTTGCGCTTTTGATGGCACAGGTGGGTTGGTCGGGAATTCCTGAATTAAGCCGCTTTCAGCCCCTATTGCACTTTGTTGCAGCCGCGCTTCAATTCTCCCTCTTTTCTAGATCACTTAAATCATTGCAACCTAACCTCATGTCTTCAACACTTAAATCTCAATTCAGTTTCGTCAGTCTCGGTTGTCAAAAACTTGGAAAGTCCCCAATGTTGCGAAAGCGGCTGGGATACTTTCTCCTGGCGATTCTCATTGCTGTGAGTCTTTGGCTTGGTCAAGCCCAGGTATCCCAGGCAACCAGGGTGCGAGATCAGATTCGAGGTGGCAATCAGACCACCGAAGTGGTTCAGCCCAGTCGCATGTCTCCGGAGCAGGAGATGGCAGTGGGTCAACAAATGAATCAGGATTTGTTGGAGAGTGGTGAGTTCAGGCTCTACCCAGATCCTGACATTCAGAATTATGTGGTCGAAATTGGTGAACGCTTGCTGCCCCATAGCGATCGCGCTGACGAGTTAACCTATACCTTTCAAGTCATACAAGATAGCCAGATCAATGCCTTTGCCACCATGGGGGGGTATGTGTATGTCACAACGGGCCTCATGGTGTTTGCCGACAATGAGGCTCAACTCGCTAGTGTTGTCGGCCATGAAATCGGCCACATCGATGGCAAGCATCTATTGACACAGATTCGTGCAGATGCCGTTCGTCGGGGACTCATAACAGCCGCCGGACTCGATAGCCGTGCGATCGCCCAGATTGGTGTAGAACTCCTCATAGAGCGTCCCAACAGCCGTGAGGATGAGTACGATGCAGATCAACGGGGCCTAAGCATGATCGGGGATGCGGGCTATGCCCAATCAGCGATGCCAGACTTCATGCAGAAACTAGGGGACCAAGGCGGCTCCCCCCCCGAGTTCCTGAGTACTCACCCTGCCCCAGACAATCGGGTTGAGGCTTTAGAGGAGAGCATTGATCCGAACCAGCAAAATGGCGACGGATTGGATGCAACCGCCTATTACGATCTCACTCAGGCCCTGCGCTAGAGTTCGGCCTTGGGGTGTGTGAGTTGGGCCACCACCATTTTTTGTAGAATGCCGGGGCCAAATTGGGCATAGCCGCGATGCACCGCGCGAATCGCCTGAGCCACTTCTTCAGAGGGGGTGTCTTGGAGAAGGTAGCCCACCGCCCCTGCCGCCACTGCTTGCTGCACCTGTTCATCGTCCTCAAAGGTGGTGAGCACCAATATTTTTAGATCGGGATATTGGCGCAAGAGTTCGCGGGTCGCTGCCACGCCATCCATAACGGGCATACGGATATCCATTAGCGCAACTTCGACCGCGTTGGGAGTGGTAAACAGTTTTTGAGTGATCGCCACGGCTTCCCGACCATTCGCTACCTCACCGACAATTTGCAAATCCGCTTCTAAAGACAGCAGTGCCTTCAGTCCTTGACGCACGATCTCCTGATCATCCACCAGCAAAACGCGAATCATGCCACCTCCGGTTGATTGGCGAGTCGCAATTCTTCCCGTCGTTGCCGCTCTGACAAGAGCGCATTCATAAACAGCAGCAAAAACACCAGCAGCACCAAAAACATCACCATCAGACTGAGCCGCACACCGATGAGTTGCATGACCAGTCGTCCACTGGAGCGCAAGGGAAAGGCTTGCTCTAAGGTCGCCAACCGACGCTGCACCACGCTGAAAAAGAAGATAAACGTGGTACTGGTCACCAGCAAGCGTCCCTGGAGGCCAAACATCAGACAACTCCGCATGACCAGAACGATTTGCAACAGTGGAAACAACCGCAGGCCTACCGTGCTTAAGCGAGCGGCTATAACTAACAGGCCGAACTGTAGAACAACATGGGCAATTTTGAGGACCAGGGGATAGGTTGGCAGCCAGAGTCCCAATACGCCAAACCCCAAAACTATCAGCAAGGCTAAGCCAGGGAAACCACCACTGCGGGGCAAAACACTGGGCGAAAATTAGCTGATTAAGGCGATCGCTATTAGCACCCATTCCCCGTACAACAAGAACGGAAACGGATGATTATCCAAACGAATGGCGCGAATCGACGGCATGGAAAGACTTAACGGTGGGGCCTGTTCTATCTCACCCCACTGCAGTCGGCAGAGAACATGACCAAAGTCATGGGTGCGACATGACCTCCTGGCCAATATTCAGCTTTGTCTCCTGGATAGATTGAGAGCGTTAGAGTTCACGACTCACTGGGAGACAAAACCATGAAACGCTTCTTTCATCTCGGACTTATTAGCCTGGCCGCTACCGCAACGTTGATGATGGCTCCGCTCACCCTGACGGCTGCCAACGCTCAAGCGTATCCCCTGCTTCAGGAACTCGAACTGAGTGACGACCAACAGGCAGCAGTGCAGGACATTTTTCAGGATTTTCGGAGCGATTTAGACGATATCTTGACCGACGAGCAACAGGAACAATTTCGGACGGTTTACCAAGAACTGCAAGATGTGCAGGCAGCCGCCCAGGCGATCCATAACCTGACGGATAGCCAAAAGGAAGACATCCGCGAGGTGCTGCAAGATACCCAAGCCGATTTGAGTGAAGTGCTCACTGATGAACAACTAGCGGAACTACAAGAAATTCGTCAACAACGTCGCCAAAACCGTCGTCGTTAACCAAGCTAAGACAGAAACCGAGGATTTGAGCGCCTCTTTTCCTCGGAATGACCACATTCGCTGACTTTGTAGTCACACAAAAATTCCATGAATACCTCTTCCTTATCTTCTCTAGAACAGATGCAGGCCCAGCGAGTCGAATGCTTTTTGCAAGTATTTGGCTGGGTTACCGATCTCCTCGCTCTCAACGTGCCGCCGATTGTGAAAATGGACTATTTGCGATCGCTCCCTTCCGGCACCCTCGGCCATGCCTGGGCGGAACACCTGGATGCCAATGGTCTTGACCCGTTCGTCCGAGGGCCGCGCCGCCAACAACTCCATGACGGCATTCATGTCTTAACCGGCTATGGCACCGACCCCGTAGGTGAAGCGGAAGTGCAGGCATTTTTGCTGGGGACAAAGTTTCGGTTAGCGAACATGCTGATTGGGCTAGGATTACTGCGGGGCATTCAGCGACAGCGGCAGCACCAGATCCTGTCGCTCAGTCATGAGGCGGTGCGATCTCGTCTGCAGGCAGCGTACCAACGGGGGCAGCTTTCTCGCTTTGACCCAGATACTTGGCAACCGGAAGAGTTGTGGGCGCGATCGCTCGTAGAGGTGCAAACAGACTTTGGAATTTAAGGAAATGATGAGTCGTTCAACTGCATGACCTGTGAGCCCTTAATTGTAACCGTCCCCTGAGCGGAGTCGTTGGCTTTGCCGCCCCAGCCGGGCTAGGGGACGGTTACGTGCCCCCCAGGGGTTGCCCCCCGTAAAAAAGCGAGTGAATCGTAGATTGGGTGCAACACAGTGCAACCCAACATCAGGGTCGGTTTTGTTGGGTTTTGCTAACGCGCTACCCAACCTAAAACTGCTTGACACATCTCCTGAAACCCTTGCAAATCCCGTAGGTTGCGGTTGAGGCACGAAACCCAACAGGTTTTTTGAAGGCTGGCCGCGTTGGGTTTCGTAAGCTCAACACCAACCTACACAAATAGAACTTTTGGCTCGGCAATCAGATGGGACAAGCGCTCAACAGTGCTGGTCTGGCAAACTTTTTAGTCGCCTGGGTGGTAACCGTCCCCTGAGCGGAGTCGTGGGCTTTGCCTTCCCGCAGGAAATAGGGGACTTTTTCGGGAGATCTGGCTTTCTCCCTCCGGGAGACGTTTCACGAACGACTCCGCTCAGCCAGCGTAATGTGTGGGACGGTTACCCTGGGTGAAACTCCGGTTTTCGAGCTGGGCAGGGTTTATAAGCTAGTTCGACTATCTTTGCTACTGTCCCAAGTTCTTCGTAGTTTGAATCATCGACCAAATAGACTTTGCCCGCTTCAAATAGCAGTGAGTAGTAATAGTTGCGGTCTTTGAGGACAACCCGTGACGCATCGCAAATTGATGCACAGTCAAAGTAGTGGGCTAGTCGAGAAGCGATGTTTTCAATCAGTGGCAGCGGGTCTTTGCTGTTCACATATATAGAAAGGCTATATTTAAAGCCACTATCAATCTCATTATTTTGGCCATATTGAACGATGGCAGCGCCATCTTTTATGTCTTCCCAGTCGTTAAGCCCTTCATAAATCAGAAAGAAGCTTAGGTCTGCAAATTCAGTGCCAAGAAAGTCCTTTAGTTCGCTGTATTCAATATTTTTATTAATAGATATATCCATGGCTTCATGTTCGGCCAACGGTTCGGGTCAGGGGTGATTAGGGTCTTTAAGCAATGAGAATTGCATCGCAGCTTACTGAGGAACGTGGATTAAATAAACTGAGCTTCTGGTATGGCGGTGTAAGTAGGTTGACCAAGGAAATTCAGGGTGAGTGATACTTCATTGAGAGGTC
>CAYGVA010000154.1:0-9839 GCA_964353225.1 uncultured Leptolyngbya sp. | reverse complement strand
AAGCGTCCCATGGTTCACCGAAATCGTCGCCTTAGCTGACCTCTTTGAACAAAGACCATTTTTATTCCTTTAGAGAATCAACCCTAGGCTTAAGAGGCTGCCCAATTGGGATAGTCGGTATAGCCCCGTTCGTCACCCCCATAAAATGTGGCGGCATCTGGCTCGGTTAACGGGGCATGTAACCGAAAGCGCTGGGGTAAATCGGGGTTAGAAATAAACAGCTTGCCGTAGGAAACCAAATCAGCTGCGCCGGTGGCGATCGCGGCATTCCCCTTGGCTTGGTCGTAATCCCAATTCACCATGAGGGTGCCAGGATAAAGGGGCCGAAATGCCTTGATGGGAATCAAGGTTCCCCCATGGCGTTGATCCGCTTCACTGGGTTCTAACAAATGTAGATAGGCCAAGTTCAAGGGGGCGAGGGCCTGAATGGCATAGCCAAAGGTGGCGTGAGGATCGGAGTCGCTCATGTCATTAAAGGTACTGCTGGGGGAGAGGCGCACGCCGACGCGATCGCTGCCCCACACATCAATGATTGCCTGGGTCACTTCTAGCAGCAAACGGGCTCGGTTTTCGACGGTGCCCCCATAGTCATCGGTGCGGTGATTGGTACCATCCCGCAAAAATTGGTCCAGGAGATAACCATTGGCCCCATGGACTTCGACACCGTCGAAGCCAGCCTCTAGGGCATTTTTAGCCCCCTGACGAAACCCTGCCACAAGGCCAGGGATTTCGGCTGTCTCTAAGGCTCGGGGGGTGACAAAGGGTTGCATGCCCCCATAGGTCATGGCCTCTCCGGCGGGGGCGATCGCGCTGGGGGCTACCGGCAGCACACCGCCATGGAAAGAAGGGTGGGAAACACGACCCACATGCCACAGTTGGACAAAAATACGCCCCCCCTGTTGGTGAACCGCATCGGTGACCTGACGCCAAGCCGCGATCTGCGCTGGGGTATGAATGCCAGGGGTATTGGGGTAGCCGATGCCCTGGGGATCAACATGGGTGGCCTCGGTAATAATCAATCCAGCAGAGGCGCGCTGGCTGTAGTAGGTCGCATGCATCGGCAGGGGAACTTGCCCAGCCCCGGCCCGATTACGGGTGAGGGGGGCCATGACAATGCGGTTTGACAACGGATAGGGACCCAGTTGCAGGGGGGTAAATAGGCCCTGGGTAGAGGTAGCGACAGTCATGGTAATTCTAAAAAATAAGTTGACAGGCCAAAGCTAGGGCTGGCCAAGGCCAGCGCGATATCACCAGCAATGGATTGCTGGTGCCAAAGGGCAGCGGCGCGTTGACCATAGAGGATCGGGCTTAAAGAGCCGCCAGCCAAGCGATTCAGATCTGCTGGCGGCCTAATGCCCCAAACAAAGCGGCCAATCCAGACGGCCTAGGCCAGATGCCGGTCAAGGGTTTGGGCCAGGGTGGTTTTGGGTAAAGCGCCGGTCACCCGATCAACCTCCTGGCCGTCCTTAAAGACGATCAGGGTCGGAATACTGCGGATGTTGTATTGGGATGCAATCTCAGCGTGGTCATCAACATTGACCTTTACCACGGTGACGCGACCCGCATAATCTTGGGCGATCGCGTCAACCACACCAGCCACTAATCGACAGGGGCCACACCAAGGAGCCCAGAAATCGACCAGTACGGGCAACTCACTCTGGAGAACGTCAGCCTCAAAGGTGGTTTGGGTGACTTCGGCAACGGCAGACATAGCAAAACCCTCCGTCTAATCGGGGTAGTATGAATGAGGTATAAACGAAAGTTCGATTTTTTCGAACAATAAAACTATAGCGTCGTCTTTGGGATAATGCAACCATGAGGCCCATTTACCATCCCGACAAAGCTGACATTGGTCTTGAGGGCGTGTTGTATGCCCTCGGCGACCCAGTGCGGCTTGAAATTGTGAAGCGCTTAGCGGCGGAGCCGGAACTACCCTGCGCAGCAATTGATGCCTGCGTGGCAAAATCGACCCTCTCCCACCATTTCAAGATTTTGCGGGAGTCAGGGGTGATTTATTGCCGTAAGCAGGGCACCCAACATATGAATTCTTTGCGGCGCGAAGATTTGGGCGATCGCTTTCCGGGACTTTTAGATGCGGTGCTAGCGGCAGCGGCAGTACCGGACAGCTAGGGAGTTTAAGGCAATCGCCAACAGGCGACCCAGTCGTACCCTTCCACACCCACACCCTCCCCAGGCTGCCAGGGTGTGAAAGAACTCAAGGGGAATGGTCTTCCTACCCTAGGCATCAAGGGGACCATTCACCAATGCATTTAATCCATAAACCTGACGGCTGCCCGCTAGGGTGACGAGGGTCACGTCCCGTTCGTCACCGGGTTCAAAGCGGACTGCGGTGCCAGCGGGAATGTCGAGGCGCATGCCTTTAGTGCTGGGGCGGTCGAATCTCAGGGCAGTGTTGACCTCGAAGAAGTGAAAATGGGAGCCGACCTGAATGGGGCGATCACCGGTATTGGCGACGGCTAGGGTAAGGGTGGGGCGATCGGCATTAAGTTCAATGTCACCAGCTTCAGTCAGTAGTTCACCAGGAATCATCGATAGCGGCTCCGTTCGGTAACAGTGAATCAGGGGAAGTGGCCGTGAAGCCAGATTCCCAAGGATTGAGGTGACCTCATGCTAAATCAATCTTTCTGGGAATGAATAGCCCGGTGCAAAGAATTAAGCGATAGCCATTGGGTTGAATGATTAACGCGAACCGCCCCGTGCCAAGTGACTGTCACGGGGCGGTTCAGCCCTATGGAATTGACCCAAGCTAGCCCAATCAGAGTTTGCTGATTTGCGCTTGGTAAGACTCAGGGCTGCTACCATCCACGGCAGTCGCAGTCCGCTCATTGTTGTAGCGAGACTGGAGATTGGCAACCCGATTGTCGGGGTTGGGGTGAGTGCTAAGAAACTCGGGTGAGCCACTGCTACCGAGCTTTTGCATAAAGGTGATAAAGCCCTGTTGGTCGTAGCCCGCTGCACCCATATTGTCGAAGCCTAGGTTATCGGCCTCGGTTTCAGCGGAACGGCTGTTGGGCAAGTTTAAAGCCAGGTCTACCCCAATGCCCACCAAGGCATCTTGATTCACCCCCAGCGCCCCAGCAATGCCGCCGATGGCAGCCTGGTCCCGCATGCGGTTAACCACATGGCGACCAACAATGTGGCCAATTTCATGGGCCATCACCCCCGCCAGCTCGGCTTCTGTGTCCGACTCCCGAATCAGGCCAGTGTTGACATAGGCAAAGCCCCCCGCCGTCGCAAAGGCGTTGACGCTATCATCTTCCACAATCTGAAAGGTGTATTGAAACTCATCATTCGGGGGGCGACCGCTGGTCGCGGCCAGACGATTACCGATGCCTTGGATGTAGCTAACCATCTCTGGGTTGCGGGTGTAAATCGGCACCTGCTGACGAATTGAGGCATCGATGCGCCGCCCCAAATCCATTTCCCCAGCATCACCCATGTTAGAAAGCTGAATATACTGAATGCCGCCGAAGATCAGGTCTAATAGACCCGCCTCAGAGGGTTTGGGGGTGACTGCGATGAGTCCCGCCGCCATCGTTAGGGCGATCGCCCCATACAGCCAGCGCCTCCCCGTGCGCCGAATCTGGTTCCAGAGTTGCATAGCCTTTTCCCTTAAGCTCAAGCCAAAATTAATACCAACCTGTTCCCCTTCCCAGGGCAGGGCAGAACATCCTTAAGGATGCCCCACTATATAGCCGTGACGTTAAGAATGTGACTTAAGTTGCCACCACGGATGCTTAAATACTAACGGCTGAGAATTGCAAACGGCTATTCTTGCGCTGCCTACCCCTAGGAGTTGACGAACATGGCACTATTAGACGCGAAAGGTCGACTGTTTGGTAAGGTCAGCCTGCTGGATATCGGGGCTGCTCTGGTCATCTTAATGGTGATTGTGGGGGTGTTTTTCTTCCCCGGCACCTCAGGGTCCGTGGCCCAGGTGGGGGTAGAGACCCAACCCATTGAGGTGGATGTGATTGTGCGGGGGCTAACCGTATCTGATCCAGAGGGGCTCTATGAAACCCTTAGCACCGCAGGGACCACCAACATCATTATTCGCAACCAACCCTACGGCCAAGTCGCCATCAAATCGGTGCAAAAGCTACCCCGCAGCCAAGCGGTGCCCCAACCAGACGGTACGGTCAAAGCCTTTCCAGATCCACGCCCTGAATTGGCCTACACCATTGACATGTTGATCACCCTGACGGGCGATGCTCAAATCACGGACAGTGGGCCGGTCCTGGGCAATAGCAAGGTAAAGATTGGCAACCAAATTCAGATAGAAGGGGAGCTGTACGACTTCTATACCAGTACTGTTGGGGTACGCATTTTAGAGGCCGAAGGCTAGACCCAATCTGGGTATAGAAAGGCACTGCGAAAGGGCGCAAGGCTTGCGCTACCACAGACTAAACTGTTCACTTTTTGATCTCCGTTGGAATCTATGGCGACCCCACAAGCATCTCTGGATTGGAACCGTCTGGCTGATCAGGCCCTAGCGGGGGATTGTCTGAGTCGAGCTGATGCCCATGGGGTATTGACCGCTGAGGACGATGAGCTTTTAGCGCAGCTCCATGCGGCTTACCGGGTACGACGTCACTATTGGGGCAAGCGGGTACGGCTCCATTTTTTACTGAATGCCCAAAGTGGTCTTTGTCCTGAGGATTGCCATTACTGCTCACAATCCAAGATTTCGACGGCGGAGATTGAGAAGTATCCCCTAATGGCCCAGGAGTCAGTTTTGGCGGCGGCAGAGCGCGCCTATACCCTTAAGGCTGGCACCTTTTGCATGGTGATTTCGGGGCGATCGCCCGCTGAACCCACCTTTCAAAAGGTTTTGGACTTGGTGCAGTCGGTCAAAGCCCGCTATCCCATGAAGATTTGTGCTTGCTTGGGGCTGTTGGACGAAACCCAAACCCAGCGCCTAGCGGCGGCGGGGGTCGATCGGGTCAACCACAATCTCAACACCGCCGAAGACCACCACGACCAGGTTTGCACCACCCACACCTTTCAAGACCGAGTGGATACGGTGACCGCTGTCCAGGCGGCGGGGTTGACCACCTGCTCCGGCGGGATTTTGGGCATGGGCGAGTCGAATGATGATGTGATTGACTTGGCGCTGTCGCTGCGAAAGCTACAGGTCACCAGCGTGCCGCTGAATTTTTTGATTCCCATTGATGGCACCCCATTTGAGGGCATCAACGCGCTGAATCCACGCCAGTGCTTACGCATCCTGTGCCTATTTCGCTTTCTATTGCCGTCCCAGGAGATTCGGATTGCGGGAGGGAGAGAAGTCCATTTGCGATCGCTCCAACCCCTGGGTCTATACGCCGCCAACTCTATCTTTGTCGGTGATTACTTGACCACACCGGGGCAAGCCGCCCTAGCGGACTATGACCTGATCCGCGACGCTGGGTTTGTTTTAGAAGCACCAGACGGTTCGGTGTTAAACGAGGGCGCAACAGCGGCGTTATTAACCGCACCAGCAATGTAGCCAACCGTTGCAAGGCCTTGCGGATGGGTCGTCGTGAAAATCTTCGGAAATATGGCGACCCAAACCGCGATCGCCCCTTAGAATAAAATCAAAATAGTTCGTGCGTACTAAATATGGTTCGGTATACCCTCGCCCAGAGTCCAGACGTTATTCTGGATGTGCCTGGGAAAGATTCCCGCAAAGCCCGCGACAAGGCCATGGATCAACTGGTCGATCTGATGGATGAGGGGCAACTGCCCACCGACCTCGCCGACGGATTTGGTCCCCATCAATTTATCGAAGTGAAACCCCCCGACTACCCCTCCGAAACCCAAAGCCAAGAAGACGCCGTCGTCGATGCCGTCCAGGTCCTGAGTCACCTGGCCACCCTTAAGGTCAAAGTGCAGGCCTCCCGTGCTGACGCATTGGCCGTGCGGGAGTTAGTAGACCTGCTGTTTAGTGATGACCCCATCGACGACGGGCAACTACAGCACCTCAAAGACGGTTTTAAAACCCTGAAAAGCTTTGCCCAAAGCAACCTGAAATACCGCGAAGCCAAAACCCACGCCGAAACGGCCCGTCAGGTTTTAGATGACGCCCTCAGCTAGCTGTCTACTGGTTTAACGGCTAAACCCCGATAAAAATATCCCCCCACCTTCGGCATCCTGTCGCTATAAAAGGTCTCTACCCGCTCCAAAGGGAGATGGCGGCTGACGATGTCGGCAATGGGGCGGTTGAGGTGGCAACCGTCAGCGATGCGTTTTTGCAGCGGCGTCAGCCGATTTTGCCAGGTTTGTAAGCCAGGTTCTGGGCTGAGACCATGCTCGATAAAAATGAATTTGCCCCCTGGCTTCAGCACGCGCCGCACCTCCTGGAGAGCCTGATCGAGGTTGGCAATACTGCACAGGGTCCAGGTGCTGACCACCCAGTCAAAGCTTTGATCCGGCAGGGTCAAAGCTTCGCCCCGCAATGGGTAGCTCTCAATCGCCAACGGACTGGCAGCAATGCGATCGCGGGCCAACACCGCCATCCCCGGATTGGGATCAATCACCGTCAGACCCTCCACCGCCTCGGGGTAATGGGCCAGGTTCAGCCCCGTCCCAAACCCCAGTTCCAGCACTTGGCCCGACACCTCCGCCAACAGTTGCCGACGGTATTCGCTAAACGGCTCCCCCGCCATCATCCAATCCAGCAGCCGGGGAAATACCCAATTGGCATACAAGCCCATCCCATCACTCTCCTATTCGTTCCGCCTCGGGGATAGCAGCCCCCCGTCCGGTTAAGACTGCCAGCCATTTTGATACTGTGCCAAACCTCAGCGCAATCCTCGGTATCCTCATCACCCTGGCCAACGCGATGTCTGTTCGTACAGTAAACCCATCTCCTGGAGTGATCACAGGGTGAGGTTTCCTAAAAATCTGGTAGCGTAATACTTTCTTATACGCGGCACGGGGTAATCACGAATGACAGCACTGGTTGGGCAAGATTTTCTCACCTTGGCAGATATCACCGCTGAAGATCTTCAGGGGTTGCTCACCCTAGCCAGTCAGCTCAAGTCTGGCACCGTGCAGGCCGACTGCTCCCGTAAAGTGTTGGGGCTGCTATTTCGCAAAACCTCCACCCGTACCCGCGTCAGTTTTTCGGTGGGGATGGTGCAATTAGGGGGGCAAGTCCTCGACCTCCAGGTCAACCTGATTCAGGTGAGCCGGGGGGAGCCGATTCGCGATACGGCGCGGGTGTTGAGTGGCTATTTAGATGTGCTGGCCATCCGCACCTATGACCAGTCGGAACTCGAAGAATTTGCCCAGTACGCCGACATCCCCATCATCAATGCCCTCACCGATCAGGCCCACCCCTGTCAAATTTTGGCGGATCTATTGACGGTGCAGGAATGTTTGGGGCAGCTCACTGGCACCACCCTGGCTTACCTGGGGGACGGCAATAACATGGCCCATTCCCTAATGCTGGGCTGCGCGTTGGCGGGGGTCAATATTCGGGTGGCGACTCCCCCTGATTACGCCCCCGATGCCGCTGTGGTGAAACAGGCGCAGGGGTTGGCGGGCGATCGCTGCCACATCCAGGTCACGACCGATCCCAAAGCAGCGGCGGAGGGGGCCAACATTCTCTATACCGATGTCTGGGCCAGCATGGGGCAGGAAGATTCGGCGGAGAGTCGCATTCCAATCTTTCAGCCCTATCAAGTCAATTCAGAGCTGCTGGCGTTGGCGGAGAAGGAGGCGATTGTACTGCACTGCCTACCGGCCCACCGGGGCGAAGAAATTACCGATGCAGTCTTAGAGGGCTCCCAGTCCCAGGTGTGGCGTCAGGCGGAGAACCGTATGCATGCCCAAAAAGCACTCCTTGCCAGCCTCCTGGGTGCAGTCAAATAAGGGCATTCATATACTTTGCTAATCAGGAGTCCCTCATCCCCCAACCCCTTCTCCCAGTGGGAGAAGGGAAACCAAAATTCAAATCCCTCGCCCCCTGGGCGAGGGATTTAGGGTGAGGACAGACGCTTGGGTTAATCAAGCATGTTAATCCCCAAACAAGGGAGTCAACGCGGTCAAATTAGTTTTAAAAATTGCAAAAAACCATGGCCGGTTAGCAGTTCCACAATGATGGCCGTCGTAAAAGCAATCATCGCTAACCGGCCATTTAAGCTCTCAGCACCCTGGTTAAAGCCCCAGCTCTTTAGCTCGTCCTTCAGTCGCATTTCTTTAATGGCTTAAATGTGAATGTTAAGTATTGTAAACATTCTATCTCGTTTCTCGGGCTAACGCACGCCGCTGCGATTGAGAAAGGTACCCAGTAACCCGTAGCGAGAATGCCAGGGTTGGACGCGGAAACCGCTCTCCTACGAGGGTGTCGTCAAGGGTAGGGGGCAGGTCGCCTGACCCCATGCAGGATTGGGATGGCAGGCTGTTTTGTCAGTCCAGTGGCCCAACAGCCGATATTTTAGGTCTCGGCAATCTCCTTGCTGGTTACCCACGACCTAATTCCTATCCATCCGCAGGCAAAATCCGCAGCCGCACCTGATGGGATAACGGGCTCTCCGGATCCCCCAGTTGCACCGTTAGGGTTTGGCTGGTGAGGGGCTCCAAATAGTCCAGTAGCTTGCGCAGATGGGGGGTGCTGGACCCGCTATCGACGTAGACCCGCTCCGCCAGCTTGGTCAAGCGGTTCCAGGTGTTATAGAGCTTGGCCACGGTCTGCTCCAGTTGAGCCGCCTGCTGCACCATGTCAGCGGTGGCATTGAGGCAGCCGATGCGGAGGGCTTCTTCTAGGGCCGATTCCAGGGCCAGATCTTCGCTGTTGAGGGCCTGCACCTGCACCGCCGCTTCTAAGTATTTGGCCAGGTATCGGGCTTCGGCGGTGACCTGCTTTAGGGTATCAAGATCGGGGTTGAGGGCCACCTCGGTTCTCAGGGTTTGCTGGTGAGGGGCGGGTAACTTTTCCATTTCCCGCACGAGGGGGGCCAAGTAACGGGTGGGGACGGTATTGTTGGCGGCTTTTTCTTTGATCTCAGGAGGAATCAAGTCTGAAGTCATGGCCGTCCATTCGTCGGCCACTTGGCGCACTTCTCGGCGGGTAATTTGTTCCCCTCGGTGGGCGGCATCACTCACCAGTTGCTGCACTTCGGGGGCGCACTGGGCGGTTTCGACGAAGGCTCGCTTACTAAATTGATTCACATCTTCGGGTTCTAGCATCCCGTCTTGCACTAGGGTGTCGGCGCTATTGGCCAGTTCAATCAGCCCATAGGCTTGGCTTTTGGTGATTTCGCGATCGCGCAGCCAGTTCATGAAGCCCGTGCCGCGACCATCGCCGCCCCGCTTTTCGCGATCGCGCACCGTCCGCAAAATCCGTCCCCGCCAGATATCTGTTTGTAGATCAAAGCGATCACACACCTGCCAAGCCAGCTCAATGCGCTGACGAAAGTCCCCCTCGGAGATGTTGTCATCCTCTGGATCAGGCAATTCAAACTGCAGATCCTTGACGGGCTCTAGGGTCTCAGCCAGTTGGTCAGCAGTAAAACGAGCGGCAGTCATGGGCAGGGGCTAACAGAGTTGACGAATCATTATCCCATGGCATTAAAGTTATGCTGGCCTCAGTGCAACGTGTGACCATGACCCGATTGAGCAACGTAATGCAGTGGCTAGAAACCCATTGGGTGGTGCCAGCCTATGGTGGTGGGGTGCTGATGGGTTTGACCGTTGTTTTCTTTGGGGCCGCCACCAATACCCTATCGGGTTGGCTCTATGTGCTGAGTGGGGTGTCCCTAGCGGTACTGTTTTTGGCCGCCTGGCTCCCCCCGCGATATCTCAAGGGCATCACCGCCACCCGAGCCCCCATC
>CAYGVA010000153.1:0-9862 GCA_964353225.1 uncultured Leptolyngbya sp. | reverse complement strand
GGAGCAATGGTTATGCCACGTCGTAAAGTCGCTTTTCGGAAAGGGAGTCGCAGTCACCGGGATATCGCCATCCAGAAAAGTTGCCTCATTTTAGGCGACAGTTCTGCTGAAGCGCCCAACGCCAATGCGCGTAACCATGACTTTATCCACTGCAATTTCGTTAGCAGCGGGTCCATCCTCTTGTGATCTCCATACAGACCCTTGAACGCCAGATCAATCAGGCTCCCTACCTTAAAAAATCAACCGCGATTTTTGATGGTCATCACCTGGACGATTTGTAGGGCTGTATCCCCAGGGATTTCTAAAATTCGGTAGAGATCATCCAAAAAAGCTTGTTCTTGGGAGGTGACGGTACCGTCAGAGAGCACCAAATCGGTAGCGATCGCAAACGCCGTTTCAGAGAGGTCCGAGGGCAGACAGGCTTTAGCCAGATTGATCAGCTTGCCCGGTCCTTCCTGCTTTAACATACTCAGCAGCTTGTCAAACATCCGGTGCATGACATCCCCAGACAGGCTACTAAAGAGCTGCATCCGGGCCAGCATGTTGGTCATATCCCGCCCTTCCTGCTCAGAGAGGTAACCATCCGCCGCGATCGCCACCAATGCGATACAAGCAAACGCTTCTGCCGGGGTGAGCTGAACCTCAGTGGTGTCCTTCTCTGCGTTAAACACGCCATCAAACAGCCCCATGTTTTCATCCCCAGTCCAGTGCATTCCTATCATGGCGTAGATTACGCCTTGGGACTGGGGTTTTTACGGAGTTTTTACACCCTCAGGGGTTCCCAGACCATTGCAAAGCAATCGCTACCACTATCGGCCCCACAATCAAGGCAGGCAAAAAGGAGGCGACCCGCACCGCTGCCACTTCCAGAAGCCCCAAACCCAGACCAATAATGATCATGCCGCCAATACCCGTGGTGATCAAAATATGGGGGTCTTGGGTGGGGTCAGCAACCACGGTGCCGAGGCTGCCCGCCAGGAGCGATAGAGATCCCTGCACGGCCAAGACGGTGAGGGCCGAAAACCCCACCCCGATACCATAGGTGCCGGTGAGGGCGATCGCGGCAAAACAGTCCATCGTGGCTTTAAGGGTGAGCAACGTGTCATCCCCGATCAGGCCATTGTTGAGGCTGCCCAATACCGTCATCGGGCCGATACAAAACAATAAGCTGGCGGCCACAAACCCCTCAGTAAAGCGCCCACCGCTTTTAACCTGGCGCTTGAGGATATCTCCCAGGGCCATGAGCCGCTTTTCCACCTGGATCCATTCCCCCAGCAGGCCCCCCACCACCAGGGCAACCAGGCCCAAAATGATCCCGTCAATGGGACCGGCCTGCACCGCTGAGAAGCTGTTGGTCATGGCAAACCCAATCACCAGGGTGAGCAGCCCCACCGCTTGGGTAATGATTTGCCGCATCTGCTGGGGCAGGCGGTGGCGCAGCCAGAGCCCCAGCCCGGACCCGAGCAAAACCGTGGCCACGTTAATCCATGTGCCGCTGGTCCTGGCCCAAAAGCTCAAATTCATACGGTTTCCTATTTCGCTTCCATCCAGTTCGGACCGGCGTGGGCTTCCACCACCAAGGGCACCTGTAGTTGCACCGCCGATTCCATCACCTGATTAATCTGGGGTTGCAAGACCGCCCACTCCTCAGGGGGGACTTCAAACACCAATTCATCATGGACCTGTAAGAGCAACCGGGCTTGGTAGCCTTTCAGCAGTTCATGGAGGCGGATCATGGCGATTTTAATGATGTCGGCGCTAGAGCCCTGGATGGGGGCATTGGCCGCGGCCCGCAGGAGGCCCGCATCATAGCCGCCGATGCGCTTCAGGCTAGACAGATCAATGTCGCTGGGGTCTTTACCCTTCAGAGATTTGAGGGTACCGCTGGTGAAATGGAAGTAGCGCCGCCGCCCGCAGAGGGTTTCGACATAACCCTGGGAGATCGCCCGCTGTTGGATCTGCTGCAAATACTCAAAAACGAGGGGGTAGCGATCGTAATAGCGATCTAAAAAGGTTTTGGCATCACCGTGACTCACCCCCATCTCACGGGCAAACCGATGGGCACCCATGCCGTAGATCACCCCAAAGTTAATCACCTTGCCCAGACGGCGCTGCTCGGGGGAAATGTCCTCGCACTCCAACAGTAAACGGGCGGTGAGGGCATGGACATCATCCCCTTGGTTGTAAGCTTCCACCAACACCGGCTCCCCGCTGAGGTGGGCCAAGATTCGCAACTCAATTTGGGAATAGTCTGCCGCCACCAACTGCCAGCCCGACGCTGGTACAAAGGCCGCCCGAATCTTGCGGCTAAAGGCGGTACGGATGGGGATATTTTGCAGATTAGGGTTTGAAGAAGAAAGCCTGCCGGTGGCGGTAACGGCCTGGTTAAAGTCCGTATGCACCCGCTGGGTGTCGCGGCGGATCAGGGTGGGCAACGCATCCACATAGGTGGACTTGAGCTTCGAGAGGGTGCGGTGCTCCACAATCAAATCCACCACGGGATGATCCCCCTGGAGCTTCTCTAGGGTGGCGGCATCGGTGGAATAGCCCCCAGATTTATTCCGGCGCGATTTACGCTTATCTAGCCCCAAGCGCTCAAACAGCAGTTCACTGAGTTGCTTCGGGGAACTGAGGTTAAAGGTTTCACCCGCATCCCTGTAGGCTTGGGCTTCGATGCGGTCTAAGTCTGTGGCCAGTTGCTCGGAGAGGGTCGCCAGATAAGGGGCGTCGATACGGATGCCCTGATGTTCCATCTCTGCGAGCACCGGTTCTAGGGGCAACTCAATGGTTTTGAACAGGGTCTCTAGGCCCAGGCTGTCGAACTGGGCTTGCAGCTTGGCAACCAGGCGGTAGGTGGTGTGGACATCGGTGCCGCAGTATTGGGCCGCCGTCGGGATGTCTAAATCGGCAATGGTTTTGCCCTTGGGTACCAGGTCGCCATAGCTCTGGGCCACAATGCCCAAATGGCGGAGGGAGAGGTCACTGAGGTTGTGGCTACCGTCGGGGTTGAGCACGTAGCTGGCCAGCATCGTGTCGAAGACCACTCCGGTCAGGTTGATCCCCTGGGCACGGAGCACGAGGCGATCGTATTTGGCATTTTGCAATGCCTTGGGATAGGTAGCACTTTCGAGCACGGGGCGCAGGGCCTCCAGCACGGTCTTCAGGGGTAATTGACCGCCATTGACGGGGGATTGATCGCTGCTATCCAGGGATAGTTGATTGTCCTGGCCCGCTCCCCCATGACCAACGGGAATATAGGCCAACGCCTCTGGGTCTTCTCCCCAACAACAGCCAATCCCCACTAAAACCGCATCGCGGGGCTCAAGGGAGGTGGTTTCGGTGTCCCAGGCCACGGGCTGGGTGGGGTCGGTGTGCTGGCTGAGGATATCGAGCAATTCGTAGAGCTGGGCTTCTGTGGTGATCACTTGGGGGGTAATGGCCACCCCTTGCAATTGCTGGGCCGCCTCGGTTTCTTCAGCGCTGAAAAACGCCACATCCTCAGCGGTATCGCCCCCCGTCGCCCCCGAATCTGACGCGGGTGGTGTTGCCAACGGTTGACCGCTCAATGCCGCCTGCACCTTGGGCAGGCGGTTAATCAATTGCTGTAGCTCTAGGTGTTTCAGGGGGGGCGTCACCACCTCAGGGTCAATGCCGGTGAGCTTGCAGGCGGCCAAGTCAACCCCGAGGTCCACGTCAGTGATGATTTTGGCCATGTCTTGGGAATGGTAAGCCGCCTCTTTCCCGGCCTCCAGCTTTTTCTTCGTCGCGCCCTTGAGGGTATCGATCGCCGCATAAATGGCATCCAGGGTGCCGTACTCGTTTAAGAGCTTCGCGGCGGTTTTCGCGCCAATCCCTTTCACCCCCGGCAAGTTATCGGACGTGTCCCCACAGAGGGCTTTGTAATCGACCACTTGGGTCGGCAACACGTCTAATTTAGCCTTGACCTGCTCGGTTTTAAATTCCCGCGATCCCCGTGCTGCCCCTTTGGCAAAGACGCTGCTCAGATAGAGCACCGAGACTTGCCCTTCTGGATCCACCAGTTGGAACAGATCTTGATCGCCGCTGAGGATCTTGACGTTATAGCCCTCGGTTTTGCCACGGGTGGCTAAGGTGCCAATCACGTCGTCCGCTTCGTAGCCAGGGGCGGTGACGGTCTGTAAACCCATGACCGACAACAGATCCTTGAGGTTCTCGACATCCTCAATAAAATCCTGGGGGGTTTCGGGGCGACCAGCCTTGTAGGTCTCTGACTTTTCGTGGCGAAAGGTAGGCTGATCGAGGTCAAAGGCGATCGCCAAATATTGGGGCCGCTCTGCCTGCAACACATCCAGCAGCGCTTTCATAAAGCCATAGCACACGCTAGTGGGGATACCGGTGGAGGTGCGCAAGCCCCCCTCAGCCCCTCGGGCATGGGCGTAATAGGACCGGAAGGCGAGGGAATGGCCATCCACCAGAACCATAAGGGGGCTTTCAGTCACAGGAATACGGCTTAGATTTGCTGTCGCCATTGTAAAGGGGCTCGCGGTGGGACAGGCGGGCATGTAGGGACGCCTTGGCAAAAAAAATCGGCCTCCCGTGAAGCCGACGTTTAGAAAATATTGTTGCTCTCTCAAGTTGGAGGAAGCCGCCCAAAAAACTTGATGCAGCTAGAGCGGGTCTCTCACCTCCCGCTGGCTCCGTAAGCTATTGTATCAAGCTCTACAGTATTTTCGTCATATATCTTCAGATTTTTGTATTTCGCTGCCATCAAGGGGTTTCCACTCCCGTGGAGGTGTCTGAATATATTTTTGAGCTGAGGGTTATAAAGTTTCATCTCGGATGATGTTCGGGCAGACCCTTAGGTCAGCGCCAGGGCAGGGCCTGGGGTGTCCGCAGTCTGGACCCTGGCTTTTGCCCGTTGGGGTTGCCCCCACAGCACCCGCTCCTGTTTGTAAATCACCATGCCAGGGCGAGCCCCCTTGGGCTTATAGACATGGCGGGGTTCGGTATAGACCACCGGCACTTGGTCCGCCTGCTGGGCGCGGCTAAAGTAGGCCGCCAAATCAGCCACATACTGCAAATCGGCATCGCTAGGGGCTGTGCCTGCACTCAGCCGCAGCAGCACATGGCTACCGGGAATCTCTTGGGTGTGAAACCAGAGGTCGTAGTCGGTGGCGAGGTGGGAAACGATCTGGTCATTTTGATGGTTATTGCGTCCTACCCACACCTCTAACCCACTGGCGGTTTGGAATTTGCGCACCGCTATGCGCTCGGCGGCAGGACGGTTATGGGGGCGATAGGTGGGATCTTTTAAATACCCTTGCTGCACCAGCTCATCGCGAATATCCAGCAGTGCCCTTAGATCGGCAGCATCGTTGTAGGGGACGATTTGCTGGCGGGCGGCATCAACTTGTTCTAGGTAGGCGACTTCGCGCTGCACGTCCGCCAGGAGGGGGGCGATCGCATTGCGAGAGCGCTTCAGTTTTTGGTGACGCTTATACAGGCGCTGGGCGGTTTGAATGGCGGTTTTGTCAGGCTCTATGACCAGGGTAATCGGTTCACCACTTTCAAAATCGGTCACGGTCATGGCTGTTAACCCTGGTTGCCATTGGTGGCTGTAGGTCATCAACAAGTCGGCCTGCTGGCGGTAGTGATCGGCTTGGGTGGCGTGATCGAGGCGATCGCAAAAATCATCAGCCTTACGGCGCAACTTAGTCAGGCGACCCTTCAGCACTTGCCCCAGTTGATGGTGTACACGGTCAAATTCTTGGCGGTTGAAGGCATTGCCGTAATAGGTTTGCAGTAGCTCTTGTAGCGATGGCACAGCGGTTTGGGCAGAACCCAGTACGGTATATCCCGTCGCCGTCAAGCAAGGATAAAACTGGTCTTCGGCTAAGCAGCCCAGCCACCGCTGCCATTGCTGAAATAGGCCCTGCCAATCTGCATCAGTGAGGGTCAGGGTAGATTGGCTCGGGTCCAGGTTCGCCCGGTGAATCAAGTCGCGCACTAGGGCCGAACTGAGGCCACAATAGGCTTTGATCAGCGCCGCCTTAAGCGGATTAGGCACCAATGCAACCCGCTCTTGCCAACGCTCTCGAGATTCCTGGAGAGAGGGCCGAGGGCCGGTCAAGCTGGGGGGCAAACTATACTGGGCTCCGGTCAGGATGGGGCGCACGCTGGATTGTTGCTCACTGACCTGATGGGCGGCGGTCACAATCTGGTTCTGGTCATTCACCAAAATCACATTGCTGTACTTACCCATAATTTCGACATAGAGATGCCACTGCACCGGATCCCCAGGACGACGGGCAAAAGACAGATCAAGGGCACGCTCCCAGGGAGCAACGGGCTCAATACTCACTAGGGCGAGGCCGTTGAGCTGGTGTTTGAGCTGCTGGCTAAAGGTAAAGGTATCAGGGACTTTAGGCGGTGGGGCGTCAACGTGAAGACGGGCCGCTTGGGGATGCCAAGATAGCGTCAGCCAATCCCGCCCCCGGAGGGTGCGCAGGGCCAAGCAAAGGGTGGTGCGATCGCGCTGCACCACCTGCTCACAACGAGCGGGTAACCAACCCTGGCGCAGCTCAGCACAGGTAGCCATAAGGGTGGTGACATCAACGGGCTGCATGGCGAACCATCTCAACTCTCAATAGGTAAGTAGGGTAAAGTCTCCCATCGCCAACCTATTGTCGCAAACTGCACCGAGGAATGGCATTTTTGCGCCTTATATGGGCTGAGGGTCGATCATGCAGGGGTGAACATACCCTTGGGGGGGCTTGGGTTGCTACGATGGGTGGGCTGAATACGTTTCCTGAGTCATCCTAAAATGCATCGGTGAGCCCACTGAATTGACGGCTTTGCCATGCATACATTGGCTCAACTCGCTTCCTGTAGCAGCAACGGATCGGGCTAGAGATATTCGAAACACGATGGTGTGAGGTCTAGGGACGCTGCTGTGGAAATGAAATTGATCAATATTGGCTTTGGCAATATTGTCTCGGCCCATCGTGTCGTGGCAATTGTCAGCCCTGAATCCGCCCCGATTAAGCGGGTCATTGCCGACGCCCGCGATCGCGCCCAACTGGTGGATGCCACCTATGGTCGCCGCACCCGAGCCGTGATCATTATGGACTCGGGCCATGTGATTTTGTCCGCCATTCAGCCCGAAACCGTTGCCCAGCGTTTTATTACCAATAAAGACGTGTCAGCTTCATAAATTTGACGACCCTCTGAGCATCCGTATAAAACCTGACAAGGGCTCCGGATTAGCTGAGAAAGATTGGGGAAAAAGGGAGAGCAGGCAAAAGCTTGTCTACTTCGTCTACGGGATCTACAACTATGCGCCGGTATCAAAAAGCACGCCCACACCTCCATTTGGACGCCCAGCGTGATCATGTCAAAATTTGCCATGATCTAGCGGGTTCGACCTTTGCGTGGGAAATCAATCGGGCTTTAGAGCTAGCCCTGCTCAGAACCTTTTGCGTACCGCGCATTTCTGCCATCCTGCATCAGTCCGGTGAATTCCTCCATCATCCGCAAAAGCGCTATGACGACACCGGTTTATTGATTGGCAACATCCTGAAATGGGGCTACGACAGCCCCCAGGGCAAAGCCGCGATCGCCCAGATGAATCGCATCCATAGCCACTACGCGATTGCGAATGAGGATTTTCTGTATGTGCTGTCGGCCTCCCTGTGTGAGCCCATTCATTGGAATGCCCGCTATGGCTGGCGGCCCTTTACCGAAACCGAAAAACAGGCCTTGTTCTATTTTTGGCGGGCCGTGGGCGATCGTATGAAGATCGACCATCTGCCCCCCACCTACGCTGCCTTTGAACAATTTAAGGCCACCTACGAGGCAGAGCAGTTTCGCTATAGCCCCGACAACGCCGCCATTGGCAACGCTGTCATCACCCTCATGCAGAGTTGGTTTCCGGCGGTGGTGGCTCCTTGGGTCCCTAAAATCGCCAATGTGCTGATTGATGAGCCCATGCGCATGGCTCTGGGTTGGGCCGCCCCTAATGCCTTGCTGGTGGCCGGGGTAAATCAGGGCCTACGGCTGCGGCGCTGGGGTGTGCGGTGGTTAGCAGGGCGGCGGCAGGCCGAGTTTTTTGGCGACCAACCCACCCGTAGTTACCCCCAGGGCTACGCTATCGAGCAGTTAGGGCCGGTGGCAACCGTTGAGTTATCCCCCCCCCGCTGCCCTTTTTTGCGAATGCGGCAGTTGCTGAAGGTCTGACGGTCATCCCCCAGAGAACCCAATGATCTTTACAATGAGGAACGGTGCCAACATTTTCTATTGCGATCGCCATGTCTGCCTCTTCTGCGGCCCGCCCTGCCTCCATCGATAAGCTGGTCAAGCGTTTCCAGCGGGTCTCAGATCCCAAGCGACGCTATGAACAATTGCTTTGGTTTGCCAAAAAGCTCGAATCCTTCCCTGAGGATGAAAAAACAGCCGAGAACAAGGTATCTGGCTGTGTCTCCCAGGTATATGTGATCGCCCATGTCGAAGGGGGCGGCGTGGTATTCCAGGGGGATTCCGACGCCCAAATCACCAAGGGATTGGTGGCCCTGTTGATTGCAGCCCTTAATGGCTTAACGCCCGACGCGGTGGTGAATTTATCCCCGGATTTTATTAAAGACACCCAACTGGACGTGAGCCTCACCCCCTCCCGAGCCAATGGGTTCTACAACATTTTTAAGACCATGCAACAGAAGGCCCTGGCGTTGATGCCGGAAACGTAGGGCGAGCAATGCCAAAGCGCCAAGGGCGCAAGGGAGCTGAGGGGGAAACCCTAAGGATGATTCATTTGACAGAGAAAAAGCCGACATACGCCATGGGTCAATCCAAACATCGCGGCGATGTTGAACGACCATAACGAAATTTCTACGCAACGATCGTTGCAAAGGCCCAGTTAGTAACACTGTCCGCGAGGTCCAGGACGGCGGTGCGTCCTGGTGGTAGGCCGCAGGACTTGCGTAGCGGGGGTCTGGGGGCAATCCAAAGGCCCCCAGTCGAAGCGGCCCATGGTTCACTGAAATCTTCGTCTTAGCTGACCGGCTTGAGCCAAGACAGTTTTTCTTTCTTTAGAAAATCATCCCTACCCCTCCACCCTCACTTGGGTTGGGGGCGTAAGGTGGCCGGGATGGCCCAACCCAAGGTTAGCGCCCGCATGGCCATAAACATCACCATGGCCCCCCAAAGTAAGTGGGGAGACTGTAGTTGATGGGCAATTAGAGCCATCGGCAAGAACCCTCCAAGCGTTGCAATCAGGGTCGAGCTGCGCAACCGTTGCCCAGCGGTGAGCCCCAAAAAGTAGCCATCTAGCAAAAAGGCGATCGCCCCAAACCCTAAGATTGGCACCAGCCAAATCGCATACTGGCTGACGGGCGTCAAAATCGCCTCGTGGTCGGTCATGAGCCCAAACAGCGATCGCGGCCACAGGGCAAACACCCCCCCAAAAGCCAACCCCAACATCACCGCCATCGTGCCGCCCCACAACAACAGCCAGCGCAAGGGTTGTCGTTGCCCCGCCCCATAACACTGGCCCGCAATGCTTTCGGTGGCAAAGGCAATGCCATCAATGAAATAAGCCGCCAGGGTAAACACCTGCAAAATCAAGGTATTGGCCCCTAGCACCTCCGTCCCTAGGGCTGCGCTCCAATGGGTAAACAGGGCAAAGCAGATCACCAGGGCAAAGGTGCGGATCAAAATATCGCGATTGAGGCGAAAGATCGTGGCCAGTGCTGCCGGTTGCCAAAGCTTTGCCCGCCCCTGCAAAATCTGGTCAAACATCCCCGCTCGCCAGAGATAGCCCAGACCCACCGCCAGCATGAGCCCTTGGCTCAAGGCCGTTGCCGCCCCCGCCCCCGCACTGCCCCAGCCC
>CAYGVA010000152.1:0-9931 GCA_964353225.1 uncultured Leptolyngbya sp. | reverse complement strand
ACCCCATAAAGCTAGCCAGAAAAGTTATGACTCAGCGCTGCTAAATGTGAATGCCACACTCGGTTTTCATGCTGCCGCGCCAGCGACCCGCCCGCTCATGCTCACCTGGGTTGACGGGCGTTGTTAGGGGCTCATCACCGATGCTGGCATAACCCTGGTCATGCAAACGGTTGTAGGGCACGTTGTGCTTTAGGGTGTAATTCCAGACGTCTTTGCGAGTCCAGTTTGCTAAGGGGTTAATTTTCAAACGCCCTTCACTGTCCAGCTCTAGAATGGGCATTTGCTGTCGGGTCGTAGATTGCTCCCGCCGCCGCCCGGTAACCCAAGCCACCACGTTCATTTCATCTAAGGCCCGTTGCAGCGGCTCCACCTTCGTTACGTAATGGAATCGGCTGATGTCTGTTTCCCAGAGGGCATCACCGTAAACATCTGCAAATTCTTCACGGCTACTGACCCCAAGGGCGCGATAGGCCCGAACATCTAGGCCATAGTGGGCCTTGGCCCGTTCCACGGTCGTCAGGGTTTCAGCGAAGTGATGGAGGGTATCGAGAAAAATCACTGGCACCGGGGGGTTGGGCTGCAGTTCCCGATACAGCATGTCTGTAATCACCAGCAGACTAAAGGACGTGCTTTGCACCAGCCCCGAAGGAATATTTTTGACTGCCCAGGCTAGAATCTCCTGCGGCGTAGCCATCTCAAACCGCTCATTTAGGGCTTCAAGGTCGAAGGTGAGGGTTGAAGCGACTGCGGGAGGGGTCATGCACTGAACCATGGTGTCGTTGCCTGCAAAGGTGTTTACAGAGACCAATCTATTTATACACCTTATTTTAACCGAGAATCACACATAAACCGGTCGGGATAGTGGGGTTTTGATTGTTGTCCCTGAAAATTTCATCGTGTCCTCAGCTTTGCTCGCTCTGGGGGCACTGTAGCGAGACCTAGTCAGGGCTTTTGTAGCCTGGAGTGCAACCAGAGAATGTCAAGCCTTTGATGTCAGCCGCTTGGCGGTAAGATGCCAAGGACGAGAATAGGCGTCTTTTTGGGGGGCTTAATGACGATGCAACTGGTGCTCTACAGTAAGCCAGGCTGCCATCTGTGTGAAGGGCTGGAGGAAAAGTTGGCGGCCCTCAGTCACCTGGCATTTGCCTTGGAAGTGCGGGATATTACTACCCAAGCCAGTTGGTTTGAGGCTTATCAGTATGCCATTCCTGTACTGTGTCGGGTTATTCATACGCCGGATGGTTTACGGGAGGAGCCGCTACCTCGGCTATCTCCTCGGGCTCCAGTGGCGCAAGTGGAACGATTGATACAGAAGTATTTAGCGGTCCATAGGGCAGAATAGCGTCAATTTTTGGGATGGGTTAGGAGGGACTGATATGCAACTGCGTGAATTATTGGCCATGCAATCTGACCTGTTAGCGGTGGCTGACGCTCGGGTGGGGGCTGATCACCCGGCTTGGCAACAACCGGTGAAGGGGCTCTGTACGAACTCTCAGCGCTGTGGACCTGGCGATTTATTTGTCGGTATGCCAGGGACTCGGGTGGATGGTGGCGAGTTTTGGCCGGGGGCGATCGCCGCCGGGGCGATCGCCGCCCTAGTGTCCCCGAATGCCCTCAGCCAGCGGCCCGTGGGCAATGGGTCCAATGCCTTGGTGATTCCGGTAGAGGACATGACCCAGGTCTGTGCTGAAATCGCAGCGGTCTTTTATGGTGCTCCGGCCCGCGCCATGCAAATGGTAGGGGTGACAGGCACCAATGGCAAAACCACCACCACCCACCTGATTGATCACCTGCTCCACCAAGCCACCTGGCCTACGGCCCTCTTGGGGACCCTGTATACCCGTTGGCCTGGTCATCAAGCAACGGCCCTACACACCACCCCGTTTTCAGTGGATCTACAGGGTACATTAGCCCAGGCCCACCGGGCGGGCTGCACCACTGCGGTGATGGAGGTGAGTTCCCATGCCCTGGCCCAGCAGCGGGTGTGGGGCTGTCCCTTTGAGGTGGCTGTCTTTACCAATCTCACCCAAGACCACTTGGACTATCACCCCGATATGGAAGCTTACTTCGAGGCCAAGGCACTATTGTTTGGCGCTGATTATTTGACGGGGCGGGCGGTGATTAATAGCGATGATCCCTATGGTCAGCGGCTGCTGGCGAGGTTATCTCCTGAGCAAACCTGGCGCTATGGCGTCAGTGATACCACCGCTGATCTGTACACCACCCATTTGACCTATGGGGCAGATGGGGTGAGCGGGCAGTTGCATACGCCGATGGGGGAGATGCCGTTTACGCTACCTTTGGTGGGGCAGTTTAATTTGGCCAATATGCTGGCCGCAGTCGGGGCCGTGCTCCATCTGGGTTTGCCCTTAGAAACCGTGGTGACCCATCTGGCCAGCTTTGCGGGGGTGCCGGGGCGCATGGAGCGGGTGCGGGTGAGCCCTAGACAAGACATCAGTGTGATTGTGGACTATGCCCACACCCCGGATAGTTTGCAAAATGCCTTGGTCGCAACCCGCCCGTTTGTCTCGGGTCAGCTCCATTGCGTGTTTGGTTGCGGGGGCGATCGCGATCGCTCCAAGCGCCCCCAGATGGGACGGATTGCCTATGACTTGGCCGATACCGTTGTGGTCACCTCTGATAATCCCCGCACCGAAGATCCCCAGCAGATATTGGCCGATGTGGTAGCGGGCATCCCCGCCCAGTTAACTGCGAGTCAGGTGATTTGCGATCGAGCCGCCGCGATCACCCAGGCGATCGCGGCGGCTCAGCCTGGGGACGGTATTCTCATTGCGGGTAAGGGCCATGAAGACTATCAGATCATCGGCACCGAGAAAATCCACTTTGACGATCGCGAACAAGCTCGCCTCGCCCTCAACCAACGGTTGGATTAGACGCGACTTAACAGAAACCCGCCAGAGTCCAGAAAGTTACCTATAATTCCCACCATGTTCCGGATTCCAACCGTTGGCTAGTATCCTCCCTAGTGCTTCTGGTTTTGCCCCCCAACAACGGCTGATATGGTTCATCTCATCGCCCCCCATGCGTATCCCTATCTCCAGTCCGTTTTAATGTCTGCCAGTAGCTTTAAGGATTGCTTAGGGGCTTGGCTGGAGGTCCTGATTGAGCAGAATATCTCAGCTCAGCTCTGGGTTAAACTGCCCACGAGTCAAGTTTGGCGAGAGAGCTTAAGGCACTACAGCGAGACGGTTACCCCCAAGCCCCAGATTTATATCCTGAGCCACAAGCCTCTACCCCAGGAACATTGGTACACTGTCGTTCCCCTCTCGGAGCGGCATCTTCTCCAAGGGGAATATAGCCTCCTGGTGCTGTCCCCCACCGCAGCGGCCCTCGTCGTGGCCCAGCGCCAGGATGAGGCGGTATCCCCAGAACAGGCAACGGCATCGAGCTCCACCGTTGCATTGACCACTACGGTGCATCCCGAGCGGGTCCGTTATGCCCTGGGGGAACTGCGGCAGATGGTTGAAGGGGCCGTGGCCAACCACCCCGATCGCCAAGATTTACAAGCATTACTACCCCAGTGGCATCAGCAATTTGGGGTTCCTGAACAGGTAGACCCGATGCTGGTAGATAGCCTCTTGGCCCAGCAGTGGCAACGTCAAGTGCAGTGGCGTCAAGAAAGCCAAGCCCTACGGCAACAGGCAATGGCCGCCACGGATCTATCCACCCAAAATGCGGCATTGCTCAATACCCTGCGCCTCAAGGATGATTTCCTGAATTCCGTGGGGCAGGCGTTACGCACCCCCCTGACCACGATCAAAATGGCGTTGCCCCTGTTGGCCTCCCCCAGTCTTAAGCCCAATCATCGCCAACGGTATTTGGATATGATTCAGCAGGAATGCGATCGCCAAAGCATTCTGATTAGTGGCGTGCTTGATTTGCTGCAGATCGAAATGAGTCTGGCCACGGCTGTGCCAGCGCCGGTTCAGCTGTTTGATGTCGTCCCAGGGGTGGTTAGTACCTATCAGCCCATTGCCCAAGAAAAGGGGGTGCGCTTAGCCTATACCGTTCCCAATACTTTGCCCTGTGTGGCCTGCCCAGAGTCTTGGGTGCGTCAGATCATGATTCATTTGCTGCACAACAGCATCAAATATACAGAAACAGGGGGCGAAGTTTGGGTGACCATCCAAGCCGAAACAGAGGACTGGGTGACCCTCACCGTTCGGGATACGGGCACTGGCATCACCCCCCAAGATCTACCTCGCATCTTCGACCATTTTTATCGGGGCCGCCATGGCCAGGATGATGACGGAGCGGGTTTAGGTCTCACCATCGTGCAGCAACTATTGCTGTACTGCGGTGGACAAGTCAGTGTGGACAGTCATATCGGCCAAGGCAGTCAGTTCCATGTGCAGTTGCCCATCTATCGGGGAAACACATAGGCATGTCGCCCATCCCTACCGCAAATCGATCCTGGGGTCTATTGGGTGGGTCCCAACTGGATGGTGTAGGGGGTGAGAAAGCAATCCTGGGCCGCTGCCTGCACGTCTTCTAGGGTGACCGCCGCAATCTCGTCTTGAAAAGACCGGTCAAAGCCAGTACCTAGACCTAAGACCTCATACCAGCCCAGTAACTGAGCAATTTGCGTATTCGTTTGTTTGCCCAAAGCATACTGCCCCAGCAATTTATTTTTGGTGGCGGTCAACTCCTCGGGGGTTAGTGGCTCAGCCATAAGTCGCTCGGACTCATGGCGTAGGCCCGCTAAGGCCACAGCGGTATTCTCAGGGGCGGTTCCCATATAGGCGACAAACTGAGACATGCCCAGCCGGGTAGGGTAAAACGCTGACACATCGTAGGCCAGCCCTCTTTTTTCCCGTAGTTCTACAAATAAACGGCTAGATAGGCCATTGCCTAAGTAGGTGCTAATCAATTTTAAGGCCGCATAAATCGGATGTTTGACCGGAGGAGCCTGGTAGCCCACCATGACGATGGTCTGGTTGGTGTCTTGGGGCAATACCTGCTGGCTGACTTGGGTGGGTAAGGGGGGATAAACCAGCTCCGGTACCGAGTCGGTGGGCGCTTGCCAATCACCAAAGTGCTGCGTGATCAAGTTGACGGCAGCCTCGGGGGTGATCCGCCCGCAAATGGAGATCACCATGTTGTCGGGGCGAAAATAGGTCTCGTGGGTGTGTCGCAGTTGGTCACGGGTAAAGTTAGAGACGGTCTCGGCGGTGCCAATACCGGGACGGGCATAGGGATGATCGCCATACATAGCGCTACGTAGGGCGTTGTAAGCAACCGTAAAGGGTTGCTCTTGCATGGAGCGGATACTTTGGAGGGTCAGTCGCTGTTCGAGGTTTAATTCTGCCGTGGGGAATGCAGGCGATCGCAGTAAATGGGCCGCCAAGGCCAGGATCGGTTCAAAGTCTGCGGAAACAGTCTTCAGGCTGAGCAAGCTGTAGTCAGCGGAGGTATCACTACTGAGACTGGCCCCCATGGACTCCACCTGCTCGGCGATCGCCATGGAAGATAGGCGATCGGTGCCCTTCGTCAAGAGCGAGGTCAACAGGGCAAACAAACCCGCTTCGGTGGCCTGCTCGTGACCGGTGCCAGCCCGCAAAAACAAACGAGCGGCGACAATATCAGCCACCGGATTCTCCGTTACCAGCACCACGAGGCCATTATCAAGAACCGTACGGTGGAGTTGGGGGCGCACTGGGGAGAGGGAAGTGGGCATAATGTCGGGATTAACGTTGGGGTAATAAGACCGTGGCGGCATAGGTGTCGGGAGACAGAAACCGTTGCGCCAAGGCCGCTACTGATGGGCCAGTATGGGCTTGTACCCGCTCAGTATAGGTGTAACTGTCCTCAGGGTTGCCGACCGTCCCGTAGTAGCCATAGAGCCCCGCCAATTGGCCTGGGGTCTCGGTTGAAAACGCGAAGTCGTTGCACAACAACCGTTTTGCCCGTGCCAGCTCAGCCGGATCAATCGGCACATAGGTGAGGGCCGCCAGGTGATCGAGAATGAGTGCTTCCACTGCCGTTAGCTTATCTGGGGTGAGCCACACCTGTAAGGTAAACAAGCTAGCTTCTTTTTGGAGCGAAAAGCCACTACTAATATCCAACACCCATTGCCGTTCTTCCCGCAGCTCTCGCACCAACCGTGAACTCCGCCCCTCGGCTAACAGGACAGAGAGTAAATCCATGCCACAAGCTTCATCCAACTGCGCCATCCCAGGACCGGTCCAGGCCATGAGTAATCGAGCCTGTTCTAACCGGGGTAGGTGTAGGGTCTGACGACGGATCCCTTGCCAGCGGTGGGCGCAGGCTTCAGATGGGGTTGGGCAAGGGGTGGGAGACGGAAAGCCCCGAAAACTGTGACGCATCATTTCCAGGGTCGCCTCTAGAGAAATTCCCCCGGTGACGACCACGGTCATGTTTTCTGGTTGGTAGTGGGCTTGGTGAAAGCGTCGCATCGTCTCTGGGGAAAACGCTTCTAAATGCTCCACCGCCCCCAACACCGGACGCCCGTAGGGATGATTGGGGTATACCTGCTCGGACAGCGCCTGAAATCCTAACCAGTCCGGATCATCCTGGGACTGGCGTAGTTCTTCGAGCACCACATGGCGCTCTCGGCAAAACTCATCGGCTGGGATGGCGGCATGTAGCACCAAATCAGCCAAATAGGGCAGGGTATCTGAGAGATGATCAGCCGCCACCGTCATATAGAAATGGGCATAGTCGTGGCTGGTGGCGGCGTTGCTCGTGCCCCCCTGATTTTCGATGGCATAGTCAAATTGTCCGGGTAGCAGGGTATCTGTCCCCTTGAAAATCATGTGCTCTAGGAAGTGAGCCATGCCCGTCCAATCGTCGGGTTCAGCCCTAGCCCCTGCATTCACCCAGACATCTGCCACTACAACCGGTGTCGTTGGCATAGGGTGATGAATCAAGGTCAGCCCATTGTCTAAATGATTAACCGTTGCCGGAAAGGCCGGTTGGGAGGGGGGGATAATCAAAATAATTAAGGTTGGGTTAATTCCTAAGATAGCTAAGTTTGTGCCTTGAGGCCCCACCCCCAAGGGTATTTCCCATAAAAAATTCCTTCACTGGATCACCAGTAAAGGAACCGTCATTATTGAGATAGTTCACCGCAACGCCGTCTTACCTCAGCTTTCGACCTGGGAGACCCAGGTGGGTATCCTGGCGCTGGACGTATGGTTTCCGGGTGCAAGCCCGGTTTACCGCCATCCGCGCAATCGGATTCCCTGAATGAAGCAACATAGATCGCAAAACAATATTGGCAGTCACCAACGCCGCAGTAGAACTGATGCCATCATAACCAACTGCCATGGGTGCAAGGCAAGGGGGGCGGCGTTGATGCACAGCGAGATCGGAGGACTGACCCTAAGCAGGGGCGGGGTACCACAAGGCTTCAATCTGGGCGATGACGGCAGCCGCATCTGTGGTTGCCGCCATGCAAACCGTTACATGGCCGAGCTTTCGCCCAGGGCGGGATTCGGCTTTGCCATACCAATACACATGGGCATTGGGAATTTGGGCGAGGCGCGATCGCTGCTCACTGTAATCGTGTCTGGCCGTCTCAAACCCCAATAGGTTCACCATGACGGCGCGGTCGCAGGTCATGGCCGGACTCCCGAGGGGATATCCACCCACCGCCCGAAGCTGCTGTTCAAATTGAGAGGTTTTGCAGGCATCAAGACTGTAATGGCCGGAGTTATGGGTGCGGGGGGCGACTTCGTTGACGAGCAGGTGATCCCCCGGCGCGAGAAATAATTCCATGCCCAGTACCCCCACATAGTTGAGATGCTCAACCAAGGTGCGGGCTAAATCTGCCACTGTTTTCTGAATAGGGGCAGATATGGCTGCTGGGGCAATCACCCGACGACACACCTGCTCAATTTGCTGGGTTTCTACAACGGGGTACACCACCACCTGCCCATCCAGATCTCGGGCCACCATCACCGCTAGTTCTTGCTCAAAGGCGATAAATTCTTCGAGCAAGACTTCGGGGCGACCCATTTGCTCCCAGCGGGTTTGGAGCTGTTGCCAGTTTTTGACCACAACGGTGCCCTGGCCGTCGTAGCCCAAACGCCTTGTTTTCATGACCAGGGGCCAACCCAGCGGGGTTGCTGCTGCTTGGATATCGTCTACGGTTTGGGGGGGAGAGAGGGTTATAAACCGGGGGTTAGGCAACCCTGCCGCCTGCAAGCACTGCCGCTGATCGTATTTGTCTAGCAAGGGTGCTAGGGCATCAAGACTAGGCCGAAAAATCACTCCTTGCTGGTCTAGGGGCGCTAGGGCTGCCAAATCAACAAATTCATTTTCAAACGAGATCACATCGCAGTGCTGAGAGAGGCGACGGGTGGCGGCAGCATCGGCGACGGGCGCTAAGACGATGTTTGTGGCGATCGCGGCGGCAGGATCATCCTGGCGGGGCGTTTGGATCACCAACGCCAGCCCCAAGGACTGGGCTCCCGCCGCCATCATCCAGGCCAACTGACCGCCCCCAATAATGCCAATGCGCTGCATGGGCCACCCTTGTCAAACTACGACCTCACCATAGCCGAAAGCCGTACAGCGGTGGCACTGGGCAGACCTGTTACACGATTACGGCCCGTCCGAAGTCAACGGTCACGGTACGGTCGAAGCGGCCTGTAGGGTGAAATAAAAGGTGGTGCCCTGGGCTAAGTCTGAGTCGACCCAGATATTGCCCCCATGGCTCTCCACAATTTTTTTGCAGGTGGCTAAGCCAATACCGGTCCCTGGGATGTCTTTGGTCGTGTGCCCCCGCTGAAAAATCTCGAAGATTCGTTCGTGTTGCTCAGGGGGAATGCCGACGCCATTGTCTTGCATGGATAACAGATAGCCCTGGCCGTACGGTTGAGCAGAAACTTGAATGCATGGATTCACCTCTGGGCGAGAGAAGCGAATGGCGTTGCTCAATAGGTTTTGGAACAGTTGCAGGAGCTGCACCCCATTCCCGAGCACCGTTGGTAGGGGATGGTGAATCACCTTGACTTGTCTTTGGGCGATCGCCTCTTGCAAATTCTCCACCGTTTGGCTCCACACCGCATTGCAGTCAGTGGCTTCATGGGCCTCTGTACCTTGCCCGACCCGAGCATACAGCAGCAAATCTTGGATCAACCGCTGCATACGTCCCCCAGCATCCAAAATACTTTTCAGATAGCCATGATTGACGTCATCCAGGGTTTTTGGGTTTTGCATGGCCATGATTTTGGCAAAGCCGGTGATGCTCTGCAGCGGTTGTTGCAAATCATGGGAGACCACATAGGCAAATTGCTCTAGCTCCCGATTCGAGCGGGTGAGTTCCTCATTTTGCTGGAGCAATTGTTGCTGTAGCTGCCGGAGCCGCAGTTGGTTTTCGATGCGGGCTAATACTTCTGCTTCCTGAAAGGGTTTGGTGATGTAATCAACGCCGCCCACTGCAAAGGCATTGATTTTATCCAAGGTGTCATCTAGGGCACTGATAAAAATGACCGGGATATCTTCGGTGACGGGATCGGCTTTCAGATATTCACACACCTCATAACCATTCATTTCTGGCATGCGAATATCGAGCAAGACTAGGTCCGGCGGCACCGCCTGAATCGAGGCGATCGCCCGTTTGCCATTGAGCGCTTTGCGGACTTCAAAACCTTGATTGCGCAGAATCGCAGACAATAGCCGTAGGTTGTCAGGCGTATCGTCCACGATTAAGATTTCGCCCCGAGACGATGCGGCGAGTTGGGGGTTCATGAAAGCCTCTCGATATCAAAAACCTGGGGCTGACGAAAACATGGCATGGGAGAACCTAAGGAGGAGACCCATAGCGGAAAAGCATGCAACCTCAAGAGGAATTACCCAGGGCTAGAGTTTCTGTATCAACCAACAATACCGCCCCTTGCAAGAGGAGAATAATCGCGTCGAATTCAAAATTAATCGTCCAGCT
>CAYGVA010000151.1:0-10056 GCA_964353225.1 uncultured Leptolyngbya sp. | reverse complement strand
CCAGACTCGGAACGACTTGGGTTAACCGGTATAAGCCATCAGAAAAATCGGTGCAAATCAGGGCACGCCGAAACATAGCAGGCTATCTCTTCCATGGGCAGTTGCCTCCCCATATTATGCCTGTCTGGCTTGGGAACCCGCTTATGCAGAGCAGATCGGTAAAATAGCTAAAAGATATGCCCTGGCCCACTTTGCTTCGGACATCGGGCGCTAGGGGTGCAAGTTGCCCAAGAGCCCCTGATTTTTTTTCGCCGGAACAAAAGGGCTGTCAATATTGTCCTAACTGGGCTGGTGGCCCCTTTACATGCTGAAAGATAAAGGGCGGAAGATGAAAACTTGAGTCAACCACGGCCCCTAGACCCTGGGGAATGCAACCAAGCGGTAATGGGATGGTCGGTGAAAACGGCAAAAAAAGGAGAAGCCCCAACATCCCCAGCTCCTTTCCGGCAGAACTAAGCAAGAGAGGGAGGTCACCAACCTTTTTTGCCATGGCACTAGCACTCCAAAACCTACAGAGCTGGGGGTTCTAAACCCCACTCTTTTTTGAGGAAGTGCTTGTACATGGTTTCGCGCATCATCATCTGTTCGTAGAGCTTGACCAAGAAATCTTGGGCCTGCTCACGGTTCATGTGCTGCACCTGCGTTTCGAAGGACCGCAAGCTGAACTTTTGCTCTAAAGAGAGTTGCACAGAGTCGCTCATCAATACCCACTCCATCTTGAGAGAGAACAAGGAGGTTACGGAGCCCGATGGCCCTACCGCCCCCTTCAGCGAATGGTTGATGCCATCCGATGACAAGAATTTATTGCGTAATATGAAAAGAAATTGACAAATTGGCTACTGTTTGAGTCTAGCTTACTTCAGAAAAACATATCAGTCTGGTAGGCGATCCGAATGGGGCGGTCGGCGGCCCAGCGTCACCCTTGCCCTTGAAGGCATGCAAGGCGCTAGGGCCAGCAATTGAGATCGGTATAGACAAGGAAAGCGCGACGAAAAACTGTAGTCAAATAAAACACTTGCCCAACAGCGGACATTACGGTTGAGTTAAGGTTGCCTTATATAACTGGTTGGCTAAGGTCTCAATCAGCCCTCCCATGGTGAGCCTTTGCCGCCACAACAGCGGAATCGCCTCGACCCCATAAAAGGCCCCGGCCAACTGCCCGCAAATGGCCCCGGTGGTATCGGCATCGTCCCCTAGGTTGACTGCCTTCAGCACGGCTGATTCAAAGCTATCCGTCGCCCAAAAGCTCCACAGGGCCGCCTCTAGGCTATCCACCACATAGCCATTACCCCGAATGTCATTGTCGGATTTCAGGCGATACTGACCCGCCGCGATCGCCGCAATGCTCGCGGGCAAATCCCCCAGCGCCATCTGCCCAAAAAGCACTTGTTCTTTAGACTCGCCCCGCAGAGCAGCCACCAACATTGCCCCAAACAAGCGGCTGGCGGCCACACATTCATAGGCCCCATGGGTAGTACGGGCACTTTGGCCCGAGTGGTAAATCGCCGCAGCCGGATCCGCCGCAAAAAACATCGGCACCGGAGCCAGCCGCATAATGCAACCATTACCCGCCGATCTAGGGGAGGTGGACCCACTAAAAGGCTCCTGGGTCAGGCGATATTGCGCCAAAGCTTGGGCCACGGTATTGCCAATATCAAAACACTTGCCCGTGCTACTGAGATAACCGGTTTCTTGCCAGCGGCAGTAGCGCTCGATTTGATCCTGAGGGTCAAAGGTGCCTTGCTCAATCAAGCTGGTGGCCAAACACAGGGCCATCGACGTGTCATCGGTCCAGTCCCCTGGCTGTAGGTCAAAGGGGCCACCCCCGACCATATCTACCACCGGGGGAAACGAACCACGGGGGCGAAACTCCACCGTGGTCCCCACCGCATCTCCAGCAGCCAGCCCCATTAGACAACCTTGAAAGTGGGCTTGATCCATAAATTGTGTCCAGGATGGGTTCAACGTCAACGTGCCCAAATCATCTGATTCTGTGTCACGGCCCGATTCCGTGGATCCAATGACCGGATTGTGCCGTCTATCCCCTGTAGAGGGGAGCATAATTTCCCGGCATCCTCTCTTTTTGCACCCCCATGCTCAAAGGCGATTTCACCATGATGGATCATCACAACCTGGTCACGTTGGGTGCCCCCGTCACGGCGATTAGTGAACCCCTACGCACCGCTTTCGGGACGCTGTCGCCCAGCTTTCAGCCCAAAGATTTGACCACGGGGCGGCTCCAGGCCATTTTGGACGGCCTGGAAGATGCGGTGCTATTGGTGGATGCCTTAGAGCAGCCCCTCTACGTGAATGAGGCGGTTTTTGACTTATTAGGCTTGAATCCCGCTCAAGAAACCTTGGAGGTCTGGTCGGCCCAATGTGGAGCCCAACGGCCTGGGTGTGAAGGGCCGTACCCTTGGGCGGACTTTCCCCTATCTCGGGTATTGCGTGGGGAAACGGGCAGCCCTGTTGAGATTTACTTAAACCAGCCTCGGGTCACCCAGGTCACATGGCTACGGGTCAGTGCCCGCCCCCTCAAAGGGGCAGGTGACTATGTGGCGGGTGCCGTTGTGGTGCTGCGAGATATCACTGCCCGCAAGCATTACGAGGCCGAACTACAAAATTCGCGCAATTGTTTTGAAGCCCAGGCCAATGAACTGGCGACGACTTTGAGCGAACTCAAGGCGACCCAAGGGCAACTAATTCAAACCGAGAAAATGTCGAGCCTCGGTCAGGTGGTGGCGGGGGTGGCCCATGAGATCAACAACCCGATTGGGTTTATCCATGGCAATCTCGTCCATGTAGATGCCTATGTGCAAGATTTGCTGGGCTTAATGGATGCCTATCAACAGCATTTGCCAGAGGTGCCAGAGGCTATAGAGCCCTATCTAGAGGCGGTGGACCTGCCCTTTGTGCGGGAGGATTTGCCCAAGTTGGTGGCATCGATGCGCATGGGCACGGCCCGCATTAAAGACATTGTGCTGTCGCTGCGTAACTTCTCACGGTTGGATGAAGCGGCGATCAAAACGGTTAACCTGCACGATGGCCTTGACAGTACCCTCACCCTCATGGGCAATCACTTTCGGGCGAAGCCGGATCAAACCTCGGTGAAACTGGTGAAGGTCTACGGAGATCTCCCCCAGGTGGATTGCTATGCGGGCCAGCTCAATCAGGTCTTTATGAGCATTCTGACCAATGGGTTAGATGCCTTAGGGGCGCAGCGGCAGTCCCATGGGGCGGCGGCACTGTTGGAGCCCCCTACGATTACGGTGCGCACGGAGGACACGGGCAGTGATTGGGTGCGCATTGAGATCAGCAACAACGGTCCTGAAATCGAGGAGTCGGTGCGCCAGCGTATTTTTGACCCGTTTTTTACCACCAAGGCGGTGGGAAAAGGGCAAGGCATGGGTTTAGCGATCAGCTATCAAATTGTGGTGGAGCAGCATGGCGGCTCTCTAAAATGTCTCTCTTCACCTGAGGGCACCACCTTTCGGATGGATATCCCCGTAAAGCAGGTTGGCGCATAGGGCCGGGACGATCAAAACGTTTCGCCTTCAGGTCCTAGGCTAATCAACTGCCCATGGTGATCTCCGTGGTAGGCAGCAATCGCTGCTTGTCCTACGACCCCAGGTGGCGTGCAAAAACGTACAAGACGGTTTTGGAGGGACTTCGCTACCGTGGAAAATCCAGCGATGTATGGTGATGGTGAAAGCACCTAACGGGCAGCAAAATGGGGCGATCGCAACCGCAAGAGCGGGTGAAGTTTTGGCGAGATTCGGCCCTCTCAGGGCTGGAAATGCTCCATGCCACCTACATTACCTATGCCTTTGCCCGCCATGCCCATGAAGGGTTTGGCATTGCCATTGTGGAGGCCGGGGCGATGGAATTTGACTATCGCGGCGCGAGTCACATTGCCCCCGCTGGTAGCGTGGTGGTGACGCACCCTGGCGAAATGCACACGGGCCAAGCGGTGCTAGACACGGGCTGGACCTATCGCACCCTATTGCCCGCCAGTGATTGGCTACAGCAGGCGGCAGCGAACCTGAGCGATCGCCCGCACCGCGCCAGCCCAGACCAACTGCCCTATTTTTCGTCACCGGTCATCCACGATCAACGCCTCAACCAGCAGTTCATCGCCCTGCACCGCATGCTAGAAACCTCGCCTTCCGCATTGGAGCGACAGTCGTGGTTTCTCTGGGCCATGGCCCAACTGGTTCAGGGCTATGCGAGTTATGCCCCCCAAGTCACCCCCATCGGTCCCGAGCATCGGGCGGTGCGTCAGGTCCGCGACTATCTCACCCATGACTACACTCGCAATATTTCGCTGAATGAGCTGGCGACCCTGGTGGGGCTCAAACCGCTGCGACTGCTGCGGGTGTTTCGCAAGCAGATGGGCTTGCCACCCCATGCATATCTCAACCATGTGCGGGTCAATCGCGCTAAACAGCTCTTAGCGGCGGGGCAATCCCTGACGGATACGGCCTTGGCTACTGGCTTTGCTGACCAAAGCCATCTCCACCGGCACTTCAAAAAAATGATTGGGGTAACCCCCGGACAATATGCCCGAGCTTGCCAGACTTGAGGGCGTAATCGATGGCGGAGTTCCCGTGACCCTTCCAGTTTCTAGCTCCCTTGCCCCTTAAGCACCCCTGCTCTCGGCAATCGTACTATTGCTTGAGACGCCCGACACTAGGGACAATTCCAGCGATCGCTCCTGAGCTTCAGTCACCGCCGCCAAAGCCTGCATCAACACCTCAACCCCAGCCCCAGCCTGCACCGAGCCCTCCGTTACGAGTTGCTTCCAGACCCGGCTACCGGGTTGGCCATGGAACAGCATCAACATGTGTCGGGTAATCTTGTTCGCCTTCAATCCCCGCGCCGTCCAATCCGCCAGGTAGGGCATCATCGCCTCCGCCACCTGATGGCGGCTTAAGGCAGGGGTTTCATCGCCAAATAGCGCCTGGTCTACCTCGGCAAATAAGTAGGGGGTTTCGTACGCGGCGCGGCCCACCATCACCGCATCCACCTGCTGGAGCTGCACCTGCACCTCAGCCAAGGTTTTGATGCCGCCGTTGATCTCAATCCACAGGTGGGGAAAGTCTTGCTTGAGGCGATAAATGTCGTCATAGCGCAGGGGTGGGACGGTGCGGTTTTCTTTGGGGCTGAGGCCCTGGAGCCAAGCCTTGCGGGCATGGACGGTGAAGCGTCGGCAGCCCGTCTCGGCAACGGTGCTAACGAATTTCGCCATGTGCTCGTAGCTATCCTGCTCGTCAATGCCAATGCGATGCTTAACGCTCACGGGCAAGGGCGTCGCCGCCATCATCGCCGCCACCCCTTCTGCAACTAAGTCAGGTTGGGCCATCAGGCAAGCGCCAAAATGACCGCTTTGAACGCGATCACTGGGGCAACCCACATTCAAATTAATTTCGTCGTAACCGTAGTCGGCAGCGATGCGAGCACAGGCCGCTAACGCCCTGGGATCATCTCCCCCCAGTTGTAGCGCGACCGGGCTTTCCTGGGGGGAGAAGCCGAGCAGATGATCGCGATCGCCATAGTGGATCGCCTGGGTTGTCACCATTTCGGTATACAGCAGCGCCTGACGGGTAATCAGCCGCATGAAATAGCGAAAGTGGCGATCGGTGCGGTCCATCATCGGTGCGACGCTGAAGGGATACCCAGTAATTTCGCAGGCAGCGGGATGAGGGGTCGTGGCAGCGGGGAACATGGGTATCCTAGAGTGTCAGATATTCTCTAGAGTATTGCAGTTTAGTTTTCGAAAGGCATATACTCTACGGTGCATTGAGTTTTTCCTGGCTCGAAAGTTGATTTTGAATGCCAATTTGCTCGGCTTCAGCTCCCTCATTTAAAGCAGACAATATCATTAAGAAAAAGCCTTTGTGTTTTCCTATTCCTTTCGAAACTTAAATTTTCCGCTTGGATTTCATCGCTTTGTCAATAACAGGGAATCTTTATTCTTAAAGTCTGAGATTTTTTAGAAGGTTAAAAAGAATAAGTCAACTCCGCCCCAATTCCGATCAAGTCGGAGCATTTTTTGGGTCAGCCATCTTATTTAAGAGAGGTTTGGGCAGACCCCATGGCTTTAGATTTAATCCCGTTTGTAAAATCTTTTCAAGCTTGTGTTCCTGCACTAATTTCTCTGGTTTCTGTAGCAATCGCCAAGGCTTTACCATTTGCCGTAAACCGTTCAAGGTAATCAACCCGTTATGTATTTAATCAAGTCTCAATTCAGAGGTTGATTTAATCAACTCATTCTGTAGTCGAGTCTTCAAACAGCCAGCGAGAATAATAAACGGCAACATTGTCTAGGATCTGCTGCCTGACTCATCTCTTCGCCAAACTTCGTCCAATCACTTATGAAACTATCCCCTGCGGCACAAAAGGCACTAGAGCGGTTTATGCAAACTGCCCCTGCCGACGTTGTCAATACATTTTCTGAAGAGCAGCTAGAAGCAATCCAACACTTCCTGAATTCTCAGTATTGGAAGCGACATCCAGTTGATATCCGTTTGTCAATTCCATTTGTCTTCACTCGCCTCTATCTTGTTTTCATTGCAGGTGCTGATCAACGTTCGAGCAGTCGACTCAAGGAAGAAAGGAGGCAAACCCCCCTCTGGACAGCCACCAATATCCTTGTGTCTCTCTTTATTGTGAGTGTTGGCTGGGCCATCTTCTTCGCAGGCGTATTAATCAGTCAGGCTAAGCTTCCTTCGATAAATAACAACCCTTTTCCAACTGTTTATCCGCTGAAGCCAGATCAAGAAAGTTGTGAAGAAAGTGGCAGAGTTTGGAAGGAGGGGGAATGCTATGACTTTGATCACAATCCCAACTTCTAAGTCATCGCCCATGCCTGATCGAGAATCGGTCTGCGGCTTAAGCGCTCACTTTGGCTGCTGCTGCAAAAACAAACGTTGCCGCAGCAGCAGCCAAATGACTAAAACGATGGTCGTGGCGATCGCGCTCCCGGCAATGGCACCACTGTCACTGTGGCGCACCGCGATTGCCCCGTAGGCCCAGCAAAACACCAATGTGAACGCAATATCGCGCCGAGTCCAAATCACCAGGGCCGCAATCAGCCCACTTACCCCAATCATCACTTGGGTCCAGAGCCCATCACTTAGCCCCCAGCCCGCCCAGTCAGCGGCGTACAGTGCCGAGGCGATATTGACGACGGTGGCCACGGCAATCCAGCCCAGGTAAATGCTGAAGGGGTAGTGGGCGTACCAGCGGCGATCGCGGCGGGCCGGTTGGCCAATATTGAGCGCCCGATAACAGACGATCAGGCACCCCAAAATCACCAGCATCACCGGAATGGAAGCGGTGAAATATTTCAGGGTAAACAGCCCAATCCAGATCATTTGGGCAACGCAAGCAACAATCAACCAGCGATTAACGGTCTGGATGGCGGGATCTTGCCGTTGGGCAGGGCGGAGCTGATAGAGGCCATAGGCGATCAGCCCCCCATAAATCAGCCCCCAAATCGCAAAGGCATAGTTGGCCGGGGTAATCAGCACCCCCGCCAGGGTGGTGTTGGCAATCTCACCCACACTTTCACCACCGGGTGGAAAAATGTTGGAGAGGGTATTGATGACCAAGGTGCCAAGGATGGCCAGAAAGGTTGCGATCGGCAACATAATCGCCCCCTACGCCGATGCCGGTGCGGACGCCGACGCAAACCGGATTTTCAGATAGTCATCTTCCATCTTGGCCCCCGCCGGATTCAACGCCGCCAAAGCTTGGGGCAAAACCAAATTGCGACGGTGATTACCAATGCGGATATTCAGCTCGTCGGCGGTTTTGCTCAGCTCCACCTTGTCCTTGGGGATCCCCGGCAGGTAAATCTCTAGGCTGTAATTGTTGTCTTCTTGCACCACCCGTAGGGTGGTCTCTTTGTAGTAGACCTGGGTGGGATCCTCATCGGCATAAAGGGCGATCTTAAGGCGTTCTAGGGCTTCCATCCCGCACATCTCTTCCGAGTACAGCGGGATTTCTTTCACGGGCAAGGGATGGAAATTGGCATGGATTTGCTGGCGGTATTGTTCCTGCTGTTCTTTCCAGCGCTGGAAAAAGGGATCCTGCACTTCCTCAGGAATGATCCGGTTGGCAATCACTAAGTCAGTGCCGACGTTGTACAGACTCAGGTAGGCGTGGGCGCGCAGGGATTCCTTGATCACCATTTTCTCGGGGTTGGTCACCAGCCGTACCGAGGTTTGGCTAGCGTCCCCCAGAACTTTTTCCAGGGCTTCGAGCTGTTCATAAAATTCGTAGGGGGCATCCATCACCTCATTGGTCGGCAACGAGAACCCCGCCACGGGCCGAAAGAAAGGCTCGACTAAAGGTCGCAACGCTGCGGATACCGCCTGAAAAGGTTTGTACAGCCGCCGCATATACCACCCCGCCACTTCGGGCAAGCTCAGCAGCCGCAGGGCGGTGCCGGTGGGGGCAGAGTCGATGATCAACACATCGAACTCCCCTTCGTCATAGTGGCGCTTCATCCGCACCAGGCTAAAAATCTCATCCATCCCTGGCAAAATTGCCAGCTCTTCGGCCTCGATCCCCTCTAAACCCCGTGCCTGGAGTACATCGGTGATATAGCGCTTCACCTCCCCCCAGTTGCCTTCCAGTTCCATCAAGGCATCCAGTTCGGCTCCCCACAGGTTAGGGCGCACCACGCGGGGATCATGGCCCAGCTCCATATCAAAGCTGTCTGCTAAAGAGTGGGCCGGATCAGTGCTCAGCACCAGCGTCTTGTAGCCCAACTCAGCGGAGCGCAGGCCGGTGGCTGCTGCAACGGAGGTTTTGCCAACCCCGCCTTTACCGGTCATGAGGATGACGCGCATAGATGATGATGCCTCGGGTTCAGAATCGAAAATGTAACATTTCCTTTACTCTATCGGTTTTATTAGGGCTTCTGCACAGTAAACAGCTCATGCACCCCAATCCCCAACAGATGGGCACGCTAGGTTGATGCCCTTGGGAGCTGAACCATGAAGCAGATTGGTTTCGGTCAACGGATAGTTACGAGTAGCCTGCTCGGTTTGCTAAGCCTTGGTTTGACCGATTGCGGCAGTGGTCGTGACCCAGAGGCGATCCCAAAGCTGAAGCAGCAAGAACTAGAAACAGCCCTGTTCTTTTTGGAAGGAAATCTTTATAGCCTTGGGGAGGTGGGATATACCGCATGGACGCCTACTACCGCAGCGGCAGAATGGGTGATGACGATGAATGCCTCGATGGTGCTATTGCCAGAGGAGGAAGCAGAATACCGACAGGCGGGCATCCAACCCAAGGAGCCGATTCCTTACGTGCTCAATCAGCCGACTGATGCTTGGCAAATTGTGTTGGTGCCGGATGATGTGCAGCAGATGATTCGGGTTGAAGCCTATGGCCAGGATCTAGAAAAACCGCTGATTGAAAAGGAATTGCCCTGCTGCAACTTCTAAGGCAGTTTCTGGCAATGAAAATTCCAAATACATGGTGTGTTGCGCTTCGCTTTAGGGTAGCCCTAGCCCAGTCATCCCGTCAGGGGGCTTGCGCCAAGGGCGGTTCAGTACCGGTGGGCAATGGCTTTTCAAGGCATATTTTCAGGGCCTACAACCCATGACAAGAAAGGTTTTCAGCTGTTTTAAGGAGCTGTGGTTTGCACGTTAGACTGGGTTTATCCTGCATTGATCCACATCACAGACTGAGCCTAGACAAGATTTGGTTGGCGTATGCCTGATGGATCCGCTCTTGCTCCAACCGCTGTTGGCATTGGGCCAGATGCTCATACAGGGCCGCCTCATCAGCCGTCAACTGCGGTAATGGCTCCGAGATCGCCCCCGCCACTGGCACGGCAAATTCATGAAAGGTTTGAAACGTTTCTTGATCCATCATGATCGAGCGGGTCTGGGGAAAATCAGATCGCAGTTGAGCGAGGATTCTGAATCCATCCAGATCTAAATCACCCCAGTAGAAAATCGGGCAGTGGGCTAGCCATGGCGTTGTTTTTAAACTGCGCACCCCATAGCCGCTGCCAAAGATGGCAAGGCTGTTTTCCAA
>CAYGVA010000150.1:0-10085 GCA_964353225.1 uncultured Leptolyngbya sp. | reverse complement strand
TCGCCATGGCGGAAGAGGCAAATGGCGATCGGTCGAATGCGAGGTTTCTTGCCCATGATGTTCTGAATGACAAACCCTTCCCATCATGCCTTCATCTCTATTAGGCCCGCACTTGAGGCGGTCTGTCTTGACGGTTTGATACTGGGCGGAGGGCAACCACAAGGGATTGCCCCTACGCCATGCCCCCCAGAGGGTGGCCACAAGAGCCACCCCTACATCCAAAAGCGCAAATCCCCCATCCAAACTCCCACCCTAGATCCATGACCACCACCCTCACCCCGCCCGACCTGATCCCCCCTTCTACCCATGCCCATGCCGATGTCATCCATCGGCTTGAAGCGGGGGGCTCGATGCTGCCGGATACGCCAGAAAACCTGATGCAGATTATCGGCATCTACAAGGCCTATGCCGTCCCGATGGATTTCTACTGGCGGGATCTGCTCTACATTGCCGAGCGGGTTTTTCTGAATCCGGTGCCCGCGTTCAAATACTTTTTGCCCCAGTCATACCTAGATTTGCCCAACCACTACGCTGGGGACAGCGCCGACCTGCGGATTTGGCGCGGCGAAGCCAATGTCCACCCCGAGCTGCTGGATTTTATTGAAAAGGGCGAGGCCGGTCGGAAACTGCCGAAGTGGATGCATCATCTCTGGCACAGTCGCGTCAACATGGAGTTTGCCGAAGCCTGTATGCGGGCGATGCTCTGGCATCAGGACATGGGCGGTCGCTTCAACGATTTTCTCTATACGGACGAATACAAGGCCAATTGCGATCGCGCCATCGCCGCCTACTTCAAGGGCAACCCGGTGATGCTGGGGCTGCACAAGCTCTTTCCCGAAATGCTCTACGAAAAATGTCGAGAGCTGTCCTACTACGCCAACCTCGGTCAGTTTTGGGAGGTGATGGCCCCGGTCTTCTTTGAAATGTCCGACATCTATGATGAGGGCGGCTTTGCGGGGGTCCCGGCAGCCATGGATTTCTTGGTGAACGGCATCTTTGCCGTGGCCGGTCGCCCCATCTACCACCATGTCTACATCGGGGATGAATGCTTCGAGCTGATTCCCAAATCAAAAGCCTTTACCTGGCTCTACGAAGCGGCCCTACCTTATGTGGAATCGGTGTTTTACCGCACCGCCCCCTTCCGGGGCACCAAGTCTTACAATGCCCAGGCGGGTCAAGTGCCCCTCGATCAAAACGATTTCCACTTTGGCATTCTCTACGCCGATGTTTTTCCCGTCGGCAGCGCGGGCATCCCGCCCACCTTGCTGATGCAGGACATGCTGCACTTTTTGCCCCAGTACCTGCTCGACTATTACCAAGACTACTGTCGCGGCGAGGATGACATGTTGATTCAGTTGGGGGTGACTTTTCAGCGATCTATGTACAACGTCACCTCGGCGGTGATCCAAGCGTTGCGAACAGCGCTGCTGTACCCGCTAGATGACCCCAACCCTCGCCACCTGATGGCCAATCGTAAATTCTTTGAAGCCCAGATGGATCGCTTCCTGCGCCCCGAAGCCCGCCTCCGGGATGTTCAAGGTCAAGACTATCGGTAATTCAGTTCAAAGTTCAAAATTAGCAATTCAAAACTTTGAATTTTGAACTTTGAATTCTTCACCCCACCAACTCACAACTCCCTCACGCCCCTAAAATCCATGCCTACCATCGTTGATATCGCCGTTAATACTGAAGGCTTTTCTACCCTGGTGGCTGCGGTGCAAGCCGCTGGCCTGGTTGAAGCCCTGCAAAGTCCTGGCCCGTTTACGGTGTTTGCGCCCAATGATGCGGCTTTTGCCAAGTTACCGCCGGGTACGGTGCAAACCCTGGTGCAAAACCCCCCGCAGCTAGCGCGGATTTTGACGTTTCATGTGGCGTCGGGGAAGTACACTCAGGCGGATTTGGTGAAGATGGGGCAGGTGGATTCTCTGGAGGGGGCACCGATTCCCATTGATGGGGAGGAGGGCTTTGAGGTGAAGAATGCGACGGTGATTGCGGCGGATATTGAGGCCGACAACGGCATCATCCATGTTTTGGACAATGTGATTTTGATGGGCTGAGCCTAACTCCATTAGAAGATAATCCCAGCATCTGGAAAGCGCTGGGTAATGCCCATGGCTTCGCTTATCCTGGAATGGACTGGAATTCGCCCCTGGGGCAGCTCTGATGCAAGCTCAAGATCTTTTTCCGCAGGTACAGCGGCTGGTATTGGCAGAGCAGCTAACGCTGCTGAATTTCTTGGTGCAGTTAATCCAGCAGGAAGTGCTCTCACCGCACCCAGGCAACCAGGAGGCCAGCGGTTTGGGTTTGGCAAAACCGTTGAGACGACAGCTAAGCCGACTGGATGCCACAGCATTTGTTATCGGTGGGGGGCTTGTCTGATCGCGATCAGAGACGGCAACTGGTGGCTGAGCGCATCCAGGCGCGTTAGAGCGCCAGCATGTTACTTCTTACCTTTTTTCTTGGCCTTAGCCTTGCCACCAAACTTGGCAATAATTGAGTTTAGCCTGCCTTTGCCAATGCCCTTCAGTTTCTTAGGAACCTGATTCTTGGCCAGGTCAGCCTCTGCATCCTTAAGATCTTTTTCGAACAGTTTTACTTTCTGCTCATAAGACATGACCTCATTACCGGGCTTTTCCACATTATCGGGCTTGTCAGGCTTTTGTTGTTTTTCCAGCAAAAGTTTTATGATTCCAGCCTTGTCAAGCATGGCGGACTTCGCCTCGACATTTTGCTCTTTATAAAGGTCTACGAATAATCTAAACTCCTGGATCTCTGAGCCAGGATCAAAAGAGGCCTGTTTAAATCGGTCTTCAACCTTTTTCCAGCCTTTTTTATTTTCATCGTCTCCTGGATAGGGATCTTTGAACTTAAGAATGTCGCTTTGTGGAATTTCATAAGGAACAGATAGCTCTTTTTCCTCGGTATGAGGGCTGATACCACCTAACAAAGTATTGACATTAATACCAGCCTTAATTTTCATTTTGTAAACCCAGCCTGTGTTATGAGGCGGGTGACCGGCAAAATTTAAGGCAGTCTGCGATTGTGTGCTAGTAGAAACGTATAAGCCTGCTGGATTGTCTGAGTCCATGTTAGTACTGCCATCTGCATGCAAATATAGATCTTGATTTTTGCCCCAAGACTTATACCCCGTTTCAAGAACGCCTTTCTTGCTATCTTGCCAGGTGTCAGAGTTGCGGCCATACCCCTGATAAGGACCGCGACCATCTCCTCGATAAACAGTTTTTCCCAGCTCGACCCCTTTCGTTGCATTCTTGACAACGTCAGAAACCAACATAACTGGACGCAAAACGCCAGTATTTTTGTTATCTCTGAATAACCTAATGGGACCCGATGCCTGCACTGCCCAGTAAGAGGGAAAGGCCCCCAACTTATATTCCTTGACTAGCTTCTCAGCTGTCATCCCAGCTTCGCCGCCAACCTTAAGCCAATATTTTCCAATCTCCTTATGTGGAACCTTAGTACCATTCTTTGGAAGTCTCTTCGACGTCTTTCCTTGTGCATCAGTTGCGGCTGCCTCGAAGACGTCCTTCTGACTTTTTTTGACTGAACCTGCCTTCGCAAGATATTTCTTGATTGCGCTTTTTGCGGAAATAATTTTTCCCCCTTTCAGATTCAGGCTGTGAGGAGGAGAATTAAGAAGTGTCTTATATGCCGAAGTTTTTGCTTGTTCATTGTTTTGCATAAGACTCATTGCATCAGAGATTGCCTCTTTTGTTAGTCCTAGGTCTTTCAGGTATTGATAAGTCTCTTTGTCGTACGCAATCAAATCCACGGCATCATATTCTCGCTGAAGCGTTGGCACTGGCATGCGAGTAATTTGTTCTGAAGAAGGCTGTTGTTTGTCAGCATTACCAGCTCCCCCTTGCTGCACCACATGGGTCAACTCATGGGCAATCACCTCCTGCCCCCCCCTTGCTGCCTGGGTCATACGCCCCCGAACGGAAAAACACATCCGACCCCGTCGTAAACGCCTTCGACTGAATCGATTCATTCAATTGGTTCGACTGGGAGTCGGTATGCACTTTTACCCCGCTAAAGTCCGCCCCCATCGCCTGACCCAGGCTCTGCTGTAGGCCAGAGTCCAACGGCTGGCCATTGCCTTTGGCGCTGTTAATTTGCGATTCCACCCCGGAGTCAACCGCACCGCCTGCCTTGCCTACCCGCTGCAGGGTCGGCTTCATCTGCACCTCTTCCTCTTCCTCCGCCTCCCGCTGGATAGTCTCTTGAGGCTTCATCTGTAGATCGTCCTCTTCCTCCGCCTCCCGTTGGAGGGTCGGCTTCATCTGCAAGTCTTCCTCTTCTCGCTGCACTTGATTCGTGCTGTTTTTCATCTGCAGCGCCGCTGCTCGGTTATAGACCGGCCCCAGGGGCTGATTAATGGTTTTCACAACATTGGCCGCAACAGCATCAGCCTCTTGCTCATACTTGTCGCCCACCGCCCCCACGGTGAGCTTGGCCTGAATCGGCGCTGCAGGGGGAGGGGGCGGCCCAAAGCAATTGGCGAAGGGGTTGTCCCAACTGGTTTCAAAACCGTTGGCATCTGGATTCAGCTCTGGCGTTTCGAGGGGGGCGTTCTCTGCCTTAGCCTGTATCGGGGGTTGAGGGGTAAAGCTGATGCTGGGCTTTTGCTGGGTAGCCTTTTGAGGGGCGGTGGTGCGACTGTGGTAAGCCATGGGAGGCATCCTCTTGAGCAAGAAATTATGCGGGGGCGGTCGGGGGCCGGATTCTCGGGAGCGGTGATCTGCGCCGAGGCGGGTCGGCTAGTCGGCGTCCTCTGGGTCAGCGTCGTTATCGGGCGTTTGCAGAATCCGGCTGGCCTCTCGGGGAGACAGTTGGCTATAGCTGACGGCAAAAATCAGGGATAGGCAGTCATCCAAAACGCGCGTATTGATGTGCATGATGTGGTCAATCAAGTCAGGCGTTAAGGGTTCAGTCCCTAGGATGGTGGAGGTTTTGAAACGCACCTCACCATCTTCAAAGTCCAGCTCAAAATTGCCCACGGCCATGCCGTAATTGGCCAAGGTGATGAATTCGGCCATGGCCAGCCGTTGCTCTTCAGGCACTTGCACAGGTGCGATCGAGTAAAAGTGACATCGCTCCCAGGCAGAATCGACATGCCAGTAGCATCGCCAGCGGCCACTTTGCCCTTGGCAGTGGGTCTGCAAAATTAGGACTTCATCAATGCAGTCATGGGGCCACTGATTTTGGGTGAAATGGTCGATCAATTGCTCAAAACAAGCGCGACCTAACGTTTCAGGGGATTTTGTTTTTTCAAGCTGTGAAACCATAAAGCCTGAGGGCGACGATTCAGAAGGGGATACGATAGATACATGCTCTCGCCCTAACCAATGTCAGGCATAATCAAAATGGCCAGAGCAACCGGTCTCCAGACCTGTGTTAAGTCTGAAGTGTTTAAGTATTTACACGCAACTTGATCCTAGGAAGTCTGCGCTGAGATCGGTTGACTGGAGAGACTCATTTGTCTCAAGTTGTCAGATCAATTTGTCTCAACTTTTTTAAAATGTCGCTGAGTTAAAAGCTGTGAACATGCCGTTGATGGCATGATGCATAGATTCAGTGCCATTAGTGCCGCATTGCATCGGATATTACGCTCGGCACGATGGTGATGCTCTGGATCAGCCATGGATAAGTCCTCATCCCCGGCGAACGATAAGCTGCCTGTGGTGCATCTGAGTGCAGAAGATATTCCGCAGGAAGAACAATTTGAGGTGTGGCGGCAGGCAGCCTCGCCCGTCTTTGAGGTCTCTCCGCTCAAAGCCCCCACGACCTATTCCTGTTCATCAACCTCCTACAGGCTGGATCAGTTGACGATTCACCATACTGTCTTTGATGCGATGCAGTTTGTGCGTACGCCACAACTGATTTCGGGGGACTGGTCTGACTGCATTACGCTGCAATTTTATTGCTCAGGACAAATGCAGGGGGCGTTAGATAATGGCACCCCGCTGACCATGGGCAGCGATCGCATCTCCATCCAAGACTTTGCCCATGCCTACAGCGGCATTGGGGGCACGACATCAGTGGGGCAATTTGGCATGATTATTCCCCGCCATTTAATTGATGCCCATGACCAGATTTACACGCACCATCCGATGTTTTCCTGGCCGGTGAATTCCCCACCAGGGCGGGTCTTGACCCATGCTCTGTTTGCCCTATGGCAAGCATTACCAGAAGCTCCGATGGCGGATGGCCCAGTCCTGGCCAGTGGTTTTATCGGTTTGTTGAATGGGCTGCTATCCCATAAGTGGGACGAGGCTACCCACCAGGGCGTGAAGCAGGCGACCTTGGCAGCCATGCAGGGGTATCTGAATGCCAATCTGCACCAGGCCGATCTAGGAGTGGAATCCCTTTGCCAAGCGTTTTATTGCTCACGGGCCACGGTTTATCGCTTGTTTCAACCCTTAGGGGGCGTCAGCACCTACATGCGTGAGCAACGCTTAGCTCGCTGTCATCAGGCGCTGCAGCACTGTCCACAAGCCACGATCCAAACCATGAAAGGAATTGCTCAACAATGGGGGTTCACCCATTGGGTTACCTTTCGCCGCCAATTTAAGCAGCGCTATGGGGTGTTGCCCTCGGAAATTGAGACGGTGTTGACCGCAGCGCACGATGGGCATTCAGCTAAAAGTAGTACCGCTTTGGCAGAGGTTCAGCGCTTACAAAGTTGGCTAGAGACCTATTGACCTGCCGTCGCCAGAGCGTCCTCAGGAACGCACAATTCCGACAGATGCTTTTTTGGCCCAACCCCAAAAACTGATTGATGGCCTACCCTAGGCGATCGCTAACCCTGCAGTAATACCATTCTCTAGATCTGAGTTTGCAAACTTGCACTTCACAAAGCGGCTTTGCGATAAATCTGTGTCATAGAAAAGACAATCGACAAAGCGACAGTTTTCGAAAATTGTATTTCGGACTATCGCCTCATTAAATACCACATTCTCAAAACTGGAATTTTTCAATGCAGCGTGACTGAGATTAGCCTCTGTCAACTTAGAATGCTCAAGGATGACGTCGCTCCAGTTGCTATGGATGAGCTGGGCCTCATCCATAGCAATCTCATAAGCATTGATGCGGTTGAAGACTGCATCATCCATCTTTGCTGAATTAAACGAGGCTTCATTCAGCACCGTGCCGACAAACTCACTCCCCATAAATAACCCCGAGGAAAAAGTCACGTCACTGAAGTCCATACCCTCGAATTTTGTGTTTGAGAAATACACGCTGTCGAGGATGTAAGGGACGTTGCGCTTTCGCAATTCATGCCAAGCCGCTTTCCCCTGCCAAATTGCTTGAATTTGCCGAATACTCGCTCGCCAAGCATCATCATCCAACTTAATGTGGTCGAGGCGAGTGCCCTCTAAACGACAGGTGGATAAGTGATACCCCGAGACGATGCTGTTAGCTAAATTCGCGCCATTGAGATCACAGTTTTCTAAATGGGCACCAGATAAATCCAGCCCAGACAAATCCTTGCCTTTGAACATGGTGCGCTCAGCGATCGCGACGGCAGCAATGCGATCGTTAAAGGTTTCGACATCATTCACCAGCAGCTCTAACCAGTTCATTACACCAGGGTCTTTTTATAAGTGGCAGTGGCTTTAGAACCCAAATCCATGGCCAAGGCTTTGACTTTACTCAGATCCGACTTTCTATACTTCGAGAAAAAGGAGCTGTCGTCATGAACAGCAGTGGGATCTTTGCCCGCTGCACCTTTTTTCTCTTGGGTCGATTGGGTGCCAATTTCAAGCAGCTTAGGATAAGCCTTAATTTCTGCTGCTGCATCAGCACCAATCAGTTCTCGTGCCGCTTCGCAAAGGCGATCGATATATTTCCCAGCCCGATAAACCGCATATTTTGGATCGTGCTTATTGTGATTGAGGGAATGGAGCGTATCGCCAACATTTTCGTTGACTGACTGCAAGTACTGCTGTTTGGTGATCTGGTATTTCACGCCGGTGATTTCATCAGCCCCCATAAAGTCAGAACTAGATTCTCCACTTTGCAGCTTCTTCAGCTTTTTCGCGGCCCCCTGCTTACCATAAACGGTGTGTAACACCGCCCCTTCAGTGGCATAGACTTCATTGGCGTAGGTCAAGCCACGGGCAATTTCATTATGTAAGTCCAGCATTAATCTTTCGATTTTGGCCCGTGACGCATTGGCATCATGGAGCTGTTTTATTTTGAGCCTAAGTGCTTTGACCTTGAGGATAATCTTTTCATATTGCCGGTTAGAGGCTGCCATTTCCATGGCCTCTTCGCCCATATGATCTTTGCCATTGCGGTCTGCAAACGCACTTCTTTGTTCGTCTTCCTCATGGTCCAGAGCCTGCTCCATTCGCCGGACTTCTCTCTGAACTGTGGCGTGGAAGGTTTTGTATTCGGCATCGGTGAGGTCAAACTTCCGTCTCATTTCCTTGATCTGCGCCGGATCGGAAATCCCCCCTAAGATGCTGGCCTTGTAAATATTCCAGTCCACTGCGCTCATATTGCGGCGGATTTTCACCATCGACCACACTTCATTTTGGTCGTCTTTTTTCTTTTGGTTCTTTTTGCTTAAGCCTCTATCGGTTAGCTTTTGGCTTTCCGATGTGGGCTTAACGGTGTATATCCCTTGGTCTCCCTGAACTTCTTCCCCGCCAAACATCCAATCCGAAGAATAGACATTGATGTCGAATAGAGCACCCGGCTCAACCGAAACCCCAAAATAGCCGGGAAATTCGCGGTTGATCAGCGCCACCCCAATTTCGGTGTTTTCCCCTTTTGCGGATAGATCAATATCTGAGGTGACTGATTCAGACCCGACCGCTTCATTCAGACCAAAATTATTGTCCAGGTTATCAGGGTTACTGAGGCCAGAGAAGTTAGTACTGGTCTGACGCACCCGCATCACTTCCCCACGAATCTGGGGCTGCACGGCTTTGACAAACTGATCCCACATGCGACCCCGCATATTCACCATTGCCTTCATCAACAAAATGTTGGTGTCATGGCTGGGTCGCTGTCTTCTAGGTACACCGGGCCACTTATCTGTGGTGAGGCAAGCTTTGGCTTTAAACCAATTTTCCTCAAAGGCTTCTTTGAGAATTTTGAGTAAGAAGTTATCTGACAGCAACCCTTCGCCCACCGGGGCAGCGTTTAAGGCGGCGGCCAGCCCGGTCAAGGTGCCGTCATATCGTTGCTTAAAGTCAGAGACTTTGCCTTGGCGGGCTGCAATGTAAGCCTGCCTTTGATCCTCGGTGACATCACGCTGAATCACGGTGTTGTTGCCCATGGCCTCAACCTGGGACCCCGTTGCTTGGCGCTGTACGGCCCCAGCGTTTTGCTGCACCACATGGGTCAACTCGTGGGCGATTAATGTCTGCCCGCCTGTACTGCTGGGGTTATAGTCCCCCTGGCGAAAAAATACATCCTGACCGGTGGTGAAGGCTTTTGCTTGGATCGATTGGTTGAGCCGGTCGGATTGGGTGTCGGTATGAACTTTAACGTCACTAAAGTTCGCTCCCATGGCTTGGCCCATGGTGTGCTGCAAGCCAGAGTCAAGGGCATGACCATTGCCCTTGGCGGTTTGGATCTCGGTTTCTAGCCCTGGGGGCACTGCACCGCCTACCGGCCCCACCCGTTGTAGCGTGGGTTTCATCTGCAAGGCTTTTTCTTCCTCTGCTTCGCGTTGGAGGGTTTCCTGAGGTGACCTTTGCGGTGCCGCTTCTTCGGGGTCCCGCTGTACGGGCTGGCCGCCCCTTGGCCCTGGTAGTGCTTCACCCTCATCTATAGATTGTGGCTGCACAGCGCCTTGGGGTTGGTTGATGCTTTTGACCACTTGGGCAGCGACGCTATCAGCCTCTTGCTCATACTTGTCGCCCACCGCCCCTACGGTCAACTTGGCTTGTACTGAGGCTGGGGGTGGATAGCCAAACAGGCTAGCGGTGGGATTATCGGGGTCAACCCGGAAACGGCTGATATCCGGGTTCCACTTGGGTAAGGGTTGGGGTTGCTCGGCCTTGGTCTGCACCACAGGGGGCGGTGGGGTGAAGGTGGTGCTTTGG